>CAYRMM010000049.1:0-3203 GCA_964425425.1 uncultured Gammaproteobacteria bacterium
TACAGCGCTGGATGTGGGGCGCATTTGCACTTCTCTTGTTGGGGGCTATTGTGATCGGTGCATATGAACAGGACTGGTTTGTCTTGTCGGTTGCTGTTTTTGCGTTTGTGATTATTGTTATTCCAAGCATCTTGGAAAAAGCGCTCAACATTGACTTCCCGTCAGAAATTGAGATCGCGCTCCTGCTCTTTATTTACGCTTCTTTGTATTTGGGAGAGATTAATTATTTTTACACCAAGTTTTGGTGGTGGGATCTCGTGTTGCATGCAGTCTCAGGATTTATCGTTGCGTTTCTTGGTTTTATTATCGCGTACCTTTTGCATCGCCAAAAAAGAATTTCGCTACATTTAAGCCCCTTATTTCTAGCTATCTTTTCATTCTCATTGGCGCAGACGATGGGCGTCTTATGGGAGATTTTTGAATTTTCAATGGATGCAGCGCTTGGGTTAAACATGCAAAAATCAGGTCTTGTCGATACGATGGGTGACCTCATTGCCAATACGTTAGGAGCGCTCATCGTCTCGGCGTATGGTTATTGGTATCTGCGTACAGATCGACGACCGTTTAACGCTATCCGACAATGGCTCAAACAATAACAACACGTAAGATATTGCTACTACTGCCTGTTGCGGTGGCGTGTTTTGGTAATGCTTTCTTTTTTCGGTATCGGCAAGAAGATCCCGTGATTGCGGGAGTGCTTGTCGCTGGTATCGTGTTTACCCTGGTTGCTCAGATGCTGTGGAAGGAGCAGGTGCTGCATCGGTACGCGCGTCGTTGCTGGAATTACGCCGGACTCTTTTTTGTACTCATTCCCGTGACAGCGCTCACGGCAGTGGCAATTAATGTAACGTTGAACCCGCCTCAGTATTCAGGCCTTGCGGTGCTTGCTTTTGCGCTTGTCGGAGCAATTTCAGCCGCTATCGGATTGCCACTTGCGCTCATATCTTTTATAATTGCCTATATCATTAAACGACGACATGCCCAAACGACGCCAGACATCACTTGAGAGCTTTGCCATCGGTCTTTTTATCATTATTCTCGTGACGTTAGGTGTGGCGACGTGGTTTGGATATCGCGCCGCAACACAGGGGAGCGTCGGCGCGTGCACGACAGACACCTGTTGTTCGCAAGCGCTTGATCAAGCGGCATACTATGACGCTGCGAAACAAAGCTGTGCGCCGTTGCGGGAACGATATACGGCTGTTGAGCGCGGAAATCCGGCCGTTGAGTTCTGCCTTTCGCAAGGCGGTGTGGTGCAGATTCGCTATGAAGCCGATGATACGCCATACGGGGTGTGTATCTTTGAAGACGGTTTTGAGTGTGAACAATGGGACTTCTTGAATCAGGTATGTGAGCGGTAGTTTGTCCACAGGGAGGCGTTGATCCTTTTCAAAAAAACGCAAAAACGCTATAATTATCAAGCCTAACTAATTAAATCGTAGTACCATGGCAAAAATGACAAAGTCACAGATGCTTTCAGCATTGGCTGACAAGCTCGGTGTGTCAAAAAAGGAAGCAGGACAATTCCTCGAGACCTTCACTGATATGGTTATCAGCGAAGTTAAGAAGAGTGGTGAATTCACCATTCCTGGAATCGGGAAATTGGTGAAGCAGAAACGCAAGGCACGCGTTGGTCGCAACCCTGCAACTGGTGAAACCATCAACATTCCTGCAAAGACTGTGGTGAAGTTCCGCGTTGCAAAAGCAGCAAAGGACTCAGTACTCTAAGCTCGATTGCACAAACTCCTTCAGTGATGAAGGAGTTTTTGTTTTGCGCGAGTGTGATATACTTATTTTCATGGAGCAACACATTGAACGAATCACCGCATACGTCAAGCAGGCCATGTCTGATGAAGCAACGGGGCATGACTGGTTTCATGTTGAGCGCGTGGTGGCGATGACGCAGCGACTGGCGCTTGAAGAGGGGGCTGATGAAGCGGTTACGTTACTGGCAGCGCTCTTGCATGATATCGGCGACATTAAACTCACGGGTGACGCATCGACGCTTCTGGGGGTGCCGACAACGATTATGGATGAACATGGCGTATCTGCTGATGTGCGTGACCGGGTGCTTGCTGTTATCAGCGAGATCTCATTTGCCGGCAAGCATACATCTCCGACGACGCTGGAGGCGCAGGTAGTACAAGATGCTGATCGGCTTGATGCGCTGGGGGCGATTGGGATTGCGCGCTGCTTTGCATATGGTGGGCACAAGGGGCGAGTGCTCTGGAATCCTGATGAGCCGCCGCTCAGCGAGTTTACTGACAAGCAGGCATACTACAATCATCAGGGAAGTTCGCTCAATCATTTTGACGAGAAACTGTTTAAACTCAAAGATCATTTCAACACAACGACCGCCAAGCGCATTGCCGCTGAGCGAGATGCGTTTTTACATGAATTTTATATTCGATTTAAAGATGAATGGTATGGACAGCGTTGACAGGTAGCGCTCTTCATGCTATAGTACCCTTTCACCTACTTGTAGGTGAAGGCTAACTACACAGGAGACCCATGGAACAGATTCTGGAACTCGTGGTGCGTTCACTCGCATCCTCGTTTCTGCAGGTAACGGTATTTGTCGGAGCAGTCACGATTCTTTTTTCCTATTTCAATTATCGCTCACAGGGCGCGCTGATTGCAGCAATTAGTCGTAATACACGATTGCAGCCGATCATTGGTGCTTTGCTGGGCTTATCTCCCGGCTGTGGCGGGGCAATCCTCGTCATGCCATTGTATCTCAAACGTCAGGTGACGTTTGGTACCGTCGTTGCCACATTACTCGCGACGAGCGGTGATGCGGCATTTGTGTTGTTGGCGCACAGCCCTTCAACCTTTGGGTGGGTGAGCGTCATTTCACTGTTGGTTGCTATAGGCTCAGGCTATTTTGTTGATTACTTGCGCATCTTTACCGATGCGCAGGTTGATGAAACGTCTCTTGCCTGTGCTCATGCCGGTTGTGGATGTGGTCCTGAGGATCAGGTAGACGATCGGCTCAATGCCGAGTTAGCGCCGGACTCCTTGGGATATCGCATCCTGCATCATGGATACATGGTGTATTGGGGCTTCCTCGTGATTGGTGTGGTGCTGGGTGTCGCCTTGCTCTTTCAAGTGAACCCTGATGACTGGTTTCCGTACCTGGGAACCGGTATTGGTATCATCGGTACGGTGATCTCCGTGCTGTTGGCATTTATGCGCAAGAATAT
>CAYRMM010000049.1:3307-5966 GCA_964425425.1 uncultured Gammaproteobacteria bacterium
GAACGGCAAAAATCAACGTCACTTAAGGAGACTTTTATTCACGGGGCGCAAGAAACAGCATTCGTGGGTGCGTGGGTTTTTGTAGCATATCTGGCGTATGAGTTCGCCGTGCTTGCCATTGGTATGGGGGATTATGGTGCCGGTGAGCAGCTCATGCATCAGCTGATGAGTGCGGCGGGTATTGGAGCCGTCTTCATCGGCGCTTTGGTAGGCCTTATTCCGGGATGTGGAACGCAAATTATTTTCTTTGCGCTCTATACGCAAGGAATGGTGCCGTTTTCCGCACTCATGGCAAATGCTTTGTCGCAAGACGGCGATGCGTTGTTTCCGATGCTTGTCATGGATCGCAAAGCATCGTTATGGCTAACGCTCATCACGACCGTGCCGGCGCTCATTGTCGGTATCATCATTTATGCTTTTGAGCATGTGATGTAAACACAGAACCGTTGCGAATGACGCTTCACCGCGAACACGCAACGGTTTTTTCTTTTCTCAAAATCTGTTATACTTGCACACGCTACACCTTGCACGGTGTCTTAGGTAACATGCTCTCATTTACCATATACTATTAACCATAAACCAACACCATGCCCGAAATGAATTTACAGCAATTGTATAATGATATCCAAGTGCGCAAAGCTGAGCGCAAAATGATCAAAGCATCGATCAAGGATCATTACGATAACTCATTGGAGTGGAAGGATATCAAAGAAGCGCTTGATGAAGTAAAAGAAAAGAAAAAGGCGTATGACAACTCGGTGCGTGAAGCATACGCAAAGGACTTCGAGCGTATCATGGAGCTCAACGATGAGATTAAGGCAGATGAAGATTTGCTTTCAGACCTGAGTTTTCAAAAGCTCATGAAAAACGAAAAGGTGGAAATTATTGACGAGAAGGGGAATGAGTATGAGCCCGTCATCAAAGTCGTCTTCAAGAAAATGTAAACAGAGCAGATTATGCACACAAAAACGCGCCGAGGGGCGCGTTTTTATGCTATACTATGACCATGGAATCTCGAGCTCAGATTATCCTCAAATGCACCCCCTCCTGGGTAGTTGCGGTTGATATGGGGTATGGACATCAACGGCCGGCGCACGCGCTTGGCTGTTTGGCGTATGGAGGGAAAGTGATCAACGCTAACAACTATAAAGGCATTCCGGAGCGTGACCGAAAAATTTGGCATGAGTCACGTCGGTTTTATGAATGGGTATCCAAATTTAAAAAAGTACCTATCGTCGGCCCGCTTGCATGGTCGGCATTTGATCGTGTTCAGCAAATTAAACCGTTTTATCCCAAGCGCGATCTTTCCGAGCCCAATTTGCAGCTACGTAGTATTTATCATTACATCGGTCAGGGATGGGGGAAGGATTTGATTGATAAGTTGAACACGAAAGACATCCCCTTGATCACTACGTTTTTTGCGGTTGCCTTTATGGCAGAAGAGCATGGGTTTCGCAATGATATTTATTGTGTGGTTACTGATACGGATGTCTCGCGTAGTTGGGTTCCACAGAGCCCTCATCTGACAAAAATTAAATACTTCTGCCCCAACAGGCGAACGGTTGAACGGTTGAAGCTCTATGGTGTGCCTGCCGGCAATATCTTTTTAACCGGTTTCCCGTTGCCGTTGGAAAATATTGGAGAAGATCAAGGTGTGTTGAAATCTGACTTACTTGATCGTCTGGTAAACTTGGACCCCAACAAACGTTATCTGCAAAAATATCGTCACATGATCGAGTATGTTCTGGGGACGAGCGATTTTGAGTATGCTGTGCGTCGGCCGCTCCATATCACCTTTGCCGTAGGAGGAGCTGGCGCGCAGCGCGATATCGGTGTTGCCATTGCGCGTAGCTTGCGCTATGACCTATTGCAGGAGCGTTTGCAGTTAACATTGGTAGCGGGTATTCACAACAACGTCTCAGGTTATTTCAAATCACAGCTCAAAGCGCTCGGTCTTGGTAAAAAAATTGGGAAAAATATCTTCATCTTGCACGCGCCGACCAAAGAAGAATATTTCAAGGAATTCGACGCGACCATGCGCGTGACGGATATTTTGTGGACCAAGCCTTCAGAGTTAAGTTTTTATTCGGCGCTGGGTATACCGATTATTATGGCGCCGCCGATCGGTTCTCAAGAAGAGTTCAACAAGCGTTGGCTGAAAACGGTCGGTGCAGGCATTACACAGGACGATCCGCGCTATGTGAACGAGTGGCTCTGGGAGTGGCTTGAGTCAGGATGGCTCGCTGAGGCTGCGATGGAGGGGTTTATTGACGCGCCGAAATACGGAACGTACAACATCGGCCAGATTATCAGTCTCAAGCCAGAACAGGTGCATAAAGAATCGTACATCCTTCAATTCTAACTATCGTATGATTGAAGTTGAAAAAAAGTTTTTTACTAGCACAGCGCTCTATGAGTTTGTGCACCATCAATGCGAGTTTGTTGGAGAGAAGGTGATTGATGATGTGTATTACGACACACCCGAGTTCACGCTTACCTTACGTAACCATTGGTTACGTAGTCGTAATGGCACGTGGGAGCTTAAGGTGCCAACTGCCGATTTTTCTCCAGAAGTGACGTCGTATGAGGAGTATGATGACGAAGCGTTGATTTGCCAACAGTTGGGGATTGAGGGTACGGCACTCTCGCGAGAGGTGTT
>CAYRMM010000050.1:0-5911 GCA_964425425.1 uncultured Gammaproteobacteria bacterium
CTACCGCCTCGCCTGATGCCTGCACCAGCGTGTTGGGATATCGCTTCAAGAGCATGTCCATGGTCGGTGTTTTTGCTCGTGTAATTGCGTTTCCTTCAGCGTCCCGAGCCACCCCCCACCCATCAAGAATAACAAAAACAATCGGCTGCCGAGCCCCATGATTCATCGCTTGAGCTGTTGAGCGTCGTGGCATATTATTTTTTCGTTTCCGCCTCAATCTGCATTAAGCGATTATACTTACTGACACGCTCAGAACGCGACAGTGATCCCGCCTTGATGAAGTCGGCCTGCACAGCAGCCGCAAGATCAGCGATAAACGTATCGCACGTTTCACCGGATCGATGCGAAATAATCGTTTTATAGTCATTCACCTTGGCCATATAAATCGCCGAGATTGTTTCGGTAAGCGTTCCAATTTGATTGAGTTTAATTAAAATTGCGTTTGCAACTCCCTGCTCAATGCCTTGCTCAAGGCGCGAGATATTCGTCACAAACAAATCATCTCCAACATCCATAACCTTGCGTTGATTAAGCTCAGCGGTTAACGCAGGCCAATATTTCCAATCGTCTTCAGCAAGTCCGTCTTCAATTGAAATCAACTGATATTTTTTCTGCCACTCCAACAATAACTCCATCATTTTAGCTGAGGTTAATGTCGCGCGCGGCTTACGTAGTTTGTACTTTTTATTGCTATACAACTCAGAAGCAGCAACATCAACCGCAATATCAATATTCTTCCCATGCTTATATCCAGCTTTGGTAATTGCGTCGATGATATATGCAAACGCATCCTCATTTTTTTTCAGTTCAACCGCATATCCACCCTCATCGCCTTTGCCTGTTGGCAGTTTCTTTTTTGCTAAAATATCTCCCAATACATGAAACGTCTCCACACCCATTTGCACCATTTTTGCAAACGAGGTTGCTTGGGGCACAATCATAAACTCCTGCACATCCAGCGCCCAGTTCGCATGAGCACCACCATTCATGATATTCATCATCGGACGAGGTAGCACATAGTCAGAATATTGAATTTTATAAACGTGGCGCAGATAACGATACAACGGCATCCCCGTCGCCGCGGCTCCCGCGCGCGCGCATGCCAACGAAACACCCAATATCGCGTTCGCACCTAGGTGCGATTTATTGTCGGTGCCGTCTTTTTTGATCATCAAGCGATCAATGTCTTGTTGCTGCGTCACGTCAATACCGCGCAACAGACGATGGAGCGTTTCATTCACATTCGCAACCGCCTTAGTAACCCCCTTACCGTTATAGCGCTTACCGCCATCACGCAACTCAAGCGCCTCATGCGTTCCCGTCGACGCGCCGGAAGGTACACTTGCCGTGCCGGTCACGCCGCTACGCAACGTCACCATGACTTCAATCGTCGGATTACCTCGAGAATCAAGAATTTCACGGGCAGCGATGTGTTTGATTTTTCGTGAAGCCATATCGTGTATTGATAAGATCGCACCTTCAAGGGCGCGCTAAGTTAAAGATACAGGCAGTATATCAAAAAAATGCTTATGAGTTAAGCATTTTCCTGTTCCTCACCATCATCAGCCGCAATCTGCTGCACTTCAAGCACGATGCCAAGCACCTGCTTCATAATCTCATCTTCATATCCGTTATAATCCAAGATCTCCTGCACGAGTGTTGGCATATCCGGATCATGCAACGAGGTGATGATCACATCGTTAATGTAATACGCATCTTCAGGATTAATCACGTGCATGATAAGCTCAAGTCGCTGAGAAATTTTTTCCATGACATCGTACTGCATACTAGCGAATAAGTTTTTCAAGTCCGGGCAAAGTTCCTTTTTCGATGTACTCAAGCATCGCCCCTCCGCCCGTTGAAATAAAGTCGATTTTCTTGCCGAGCTTCAATGTGTTCACCACAGCTATCGTCTCACCACCGCCAACTAATCCATACGGCTGCGCCTTGACGTGCGCCGCAAACTCTTTGGCGATGGCATTCGTACCCTGCGCAAACTCAGGCACCTCAAAAAGCCCTAAGGGCCCATTCCACACCAATGTAGCTGATTTTGCGATATACCGCTTGAAGTTTGCAATCGTCTCTGGACCAATATCGACAATGTACGAATTGCCATTCGTTGAGTCCATGTCATCAACTGACATCACCTTGTGATCAGTACTCTTCTTGAGGCTACTTGACACCACAATGTCCGTCGGTAAAATAATCTTTTTGCCGTACTTATTCAACAGACTTTGCGAAAGCGGTAAATAATTTTTTTCATAGAATGACATGCCAACATCAATTTTTTTGTTGACAAAGAAATTATTCGCCAACGCGCCACCGATTAAGACGTAATCAAACTTCTTGCAAAAACGCTCGATCACTTTGATCTTGGTTGAGATTTTGACGCCACCGATAATAGCACAAGCCGGTTTTTTGAAATTCCTCATCACCTTCTCAATATTGGCAACTTCGGTAATGAGATTAAACCCCGCGTATGAATCCAAAAATGCGGTTACCGCGTGCACTGAAGCATGCTTGCGATGAGACACCCCAAAAGCATCATTCACATAATAATCTCCCAGCATTGCCAAATGCTTGGCAAAGAGCTCGTCATTGACTGTTTCGTAATCATAAAACCGCACGTTCTCCAAAAGCGCGATTTCGCCCGGCTTCAATTTTTTGACCGCTTCCTGCACCTTTGCCCCCTGACAATCAGGAATAAATCGTACAGTCTCATATCGTTCGCGCAACACCTCAGCAACCGGCTTTAAACTCAAACTCATCACCTTCTTCCCCTTGGGGCGCCCCAAATGCGAAATAATCACGATTGCCGCACCCTTCGCGCGCAGATAATCAATCGTATCAAAAGTACGAACGATACGTTCTGTGTCAACGATTTTTTTGTTATGAAAGTGGACGTTGTAATCCGCGCGAAGCAACACGACCTTGCCTTCAAGATCCGGCATTGCCTCAATCGAACGTAGTTGCGTGCTCATAACTACTCGAGATTAGTAGGTAAAGTTTCTTTGATGATCTTCACTTTTTCGATCGTTCGATCAGTCGCCTCCTCAATCTCAAACACTAACCCGTCAATCGTGATGCGCTCACCTTTTTCTGGAATACGCTCAAAAGCATCCAGCAAAAGCCATGAGATTGAATTTGTCTTGGGTCCCTGAATAGAAACGTTAAAAAAGTCATTTACTTCATCAATCTCCTCATCACCATCAACAAGAATCGTATTTTTGCCAAGTCGTTTGATAATAAAATCATCGACGTCAGACTCGTCGGCAATCTGCCCGACAAGCTGTTCCAAAATATCCTCCATCGTAATCAGACCTACCGTATCACCATACTCATTCACGACAATGGCAATATGCTTATGGCGTTTTTTAAACTCACGCATGATTTCAGCAATCGACTTACCCTCCGGCACAAAGTATGGCTTTGATGACAAGTCTTTGAGCAAAATATCCGCATCAAAACGTCCTTCATCAAGCGACTCACCGATATACTTCAAAACTTCGCGTAAGCGCAAAATTCCAATGATATTATTTTTATCACCTTCATACACCGGGATGCGGGAAAACGGTGACGCGACCAGACGTTTAATCACGGTTGAAAGCTTTCGATTGCCATCAACAGCGAATATATCCTTATAGACCGTCATTGCGTCTTCAGCGGTCAAATCGTCAAACTCAAAAACTTTACCGATCAACTCAGCTTCTTGAGGATCAAGTGATCCTGATGCCGTTCCCTGCGAAATCACTGCTTTAATTTCCTCCTCGGAAACAATTGACTGCTGCGGAGCTTTTGCCAGTTTTAAAATACTGCGCGTCAGTTTATCTAAAATATAAATAATCGGATGCAAAACACGCATCAATAAACGCATTGGCGCGGCGGCAGCAAGTGCAATTTCCGTGTTTTTGGTCGTCGCAAAAGCTTTGGGAGTAATTTCCCCAAAAATCAAAACAAGAATCGTCATGATACCAACTGCAATTCCCGCACCCGACGAACCAAAAAATTCAGTGGCCAAAACAGTCGCGTACGCGGACGCACTAATATTCACAATATTGTTACCAATCAAAATAGCGCTCAAAAGACGCTCTTTCTGTTGTTTAAGTGCCGCAAGCGTTTGTGCATGCTTCACTTTTTGATCGATCAATGATTGTACTTTCGCCTCAGAAAGACTAAAAAAAGCAATCTCCATACCCGAAAAGGTTGCAGAAAGAAGTAGTAAGACAAAAAGTAGCACGATGTCAGTGATCATTTATGGTAAGAGTAATCGGCTCAACGCCGCTATGGCGGCAGTCTCAGCGCGTAAAATTCGTGTTCCCAACGTCACCGCGTGGCAGCCGTGATTCACCGCATACGCGATCTCATCATCAGTAAACCCTCCTTCAGGACCGATGAAAATTGAGAGGTCTCGCTCAGCAGCATACGCGCCAAGTGACTGTGACGTTGCGTGAGTTGAGGCAATTAAGTGTACCCTAGTTTGGGGTAGCGTGTCAATGGCAAGCGCAAAGGACGTTAACTCCCCCATCACGGGCATCGCAACACCACCTGACTGCTCAGTTGCCTCACGGAGAATTGCTTCATAGCGCGCCTGCTGATTTGCCGAAATTGCCGTTTTAACGCATCGCGCCGTCATCACTGGCACAATAGACGCAGCCCCCAGTTCAGTCGCTTTTTGTAGCACCAGCTCAAAATTATCTTTTTTGAGCATAGCCATATAGACCACGATATTTCGTGAAAAGGGTTCTTTACGACGCGTCTGAACAATCTCACCAGTGACACCTCCTCTCGCAACCGCACGGAGTACAATCTCATACTCAGCACCTGTACCATCAAAAAGCGTAATGCGGTCACCTGGTGATAACCGCAATACCGACACAATCTGTTTGATCTGAGCAGGGTCATTGAGCTCGACGACACCTTCCCGCTCAACGAAATCAGCGACAAAAAATCGATGCATACTTTACTTCTGGTCTTTTTTATCAAGTAATGCTGTCATGTAATTTTCAGCATCTTCTTGCGCATCGGCCAACATAGTAAGACCTTTTTCTTCATCTAATTTCAATTCTGCAGCACGCTTCGCATCGAGTTTTTCCATCACCTCAATGAATTCTGGCAATACCGCACGAAGACGCTCACGACGCTCTTCTTTGCTCTGCCCTTCAACGGCAGTCTTCACAACATCAATAGGTTTAAAGTCAATTGATTCATCTGCGGCAGCTTCACGGGCAAAAAAACTACTCAGGGCCATCGCTAACACGAGAGGCTTCGCAACTTTTGCCAACTTCTCAAATGATGTTTCTTTGTTATGTGGCTGTTCAAATTTTGCCATAGCTCTTTCTTATTTATTTAAGTCGTGCCGCGGCATTCACGATCTCAACGAGTCGGTGTGAGTACCCCCACTCGTTGTCATACCACGCCATTACCTTTACTAAATCACCATCAACCACACGCGTCAAGGGTAGATCGATAATCGCTGAATACGTCTCCCCCACAATATCTGATGACACGAGCCCCTCATCGCTGGTACGAATAACGCCCTTGTACAATGGGTGCTTCTCCATCTGGCGGAAATACGCATTCACCTCTTCGACACTTGTCTTGGTAGCAAGTAACATCGTGATGTCAGAAATTGAACCGGTAATGACCGGTACACGAATTGACAACCCATCAAACTTCCCCGCCAGATCAGGAATCGTCTTGGTGGTTGCGATGGCCGCACCTGTTGAGGTAGGAATCATGTTGTTAATCACACTACGTCCTTTGCGGAAATCTTTGGCATCAGGGCCATCAACCACCTTTTGCGTTGAGGTTGCCGCATGGACCGTGGTCATGAGTGATTTCTTCACGCCAAACTTATTGTGCATCAGTGAAATGACGGGCGCGATACAGTTGGTCGTACACGAAGCATTTG
>CAYRMM010000051.1:0-514 GCA_964425425.1 uncultured Gammaproteobacteria bacterium
TCAAGAGGAATGCCGTACTCATCGCAATTGCCGTAGCAGCACGATAGGCGCGCGTCCCTCCTTGCGCGGCAATATATTCATACGCCACAAGGGTGCCAAACACAAGAGCTCCCATAATCACGAAGTCTTCAATACCCCACTGCATCTCATTGGTCAATTGCATCGCCACGAAAGGCACAAAGAGGAGTACTCCGGTAATCAGCGCGGCTCGAATAATGTTGTAACATTTCATACGGGTTGTGTTATTTAAAAATTGGCGGAGAAGACAGGATTCGAACCTGCGAGGCATTGCTGCCAACACGCGTTCCAGGCGTGCGCCTTCAACCACTCGGCCACCTCTCCAAAATCTTATGACATACTGTACCCTAGTTCAAGTAATCTGTCACGGTACTTCGGCCACGACGTCTACCCTGTCGCCCTGTCATGCGACAGGACAAGCATGACGGGGCGACCTCTCCAGTAAGTTTCTGCATTGTGCCATAGCCACGCATCATTGACAACAGCAATGGATGCG
>CAYRMM010000051.1:524-5822 GCA_964425425.1 uncultured Gammaproteobacteria bacterium
GGTGGTGAACTATGCCACCACTCAGCATGGGACAAGGGCTGGACGTGCGATGAATGCCGCGGAAGGGGCTGGATCACCGAAAAATCCTCTTATCACGGCTGCGCCCACTGCAACAACGGTTGCCATCGGTGTAATGGATGAGATGATTCCAGCGCATCATTGACAACAGTAATGGATGCGCTACAATATGCGCGAAGCGACTCCTCGAGGGCCAGGTGTGTCCGATGGCGAAGCACGAGACACGATCTCTTTCGCAAAAACACCAAACCTTTGAACACCCTCAGGACTCTCATGCTCCAAGTAGGGGCGATGCCGCGTGCGTCTACCGGATGGACGACCCGTCTGCGTATACCACGCACTGCACCGCTCACCAACGGTCAATCGAGAGTTCCGTTGCTTCACCCCCCGGTTGGACGTTTGCCGACACGGGGGTTCTTTTTTTATAACTGGTCGATGGTCAATGGTTAATGGTCAATGGAAGAAAGTGCTGGTGCAATGAAAAAAGATGAAGAGTTAAAAAGTAAAAAGGAATCCGACCATTGTATGCCACCTTTTCGCATTTTTTCTTTTTTTCCTTTTATCTTTCACCTTCCAACCTTGAACCTTAACCTTTCATTGCCCTTTGCCGCACCTCTCTTGCTCTTTTACACAACAATGCTATAGTATCTCCAGTTCTTTTATGAGGTGAATCATGGCAACTCCGCCCAATAAGAGCGTTCAAAACAAAAACGCCGAAACAGTTCGTAAAGAACTGCAAGCACAGCGACGTGAGCTCAACGCTGCTGTCGCACAAACGGTTGAGCGGACCCGCAAAAAGCCCGCTTAACCTTCCTCACCCAGGCCGCCGCACCCCTTGCGTCGGCCTTTTGCTTTTCCCTTAAGAGATCTTGACAAAACCTCACTGCTGTGCTAGATTAAGACGATTTGCTCTTTCCCAAACCCCAAGAAGGGAGTGATACCATGACCCGCAAGCCCCGGACCCCCACCGCCGCAACGCTGACGGTGCTCAAGGAGCGCCACGACATCACGCTCGAAGACCTCTTCGGCGAGACGTCCACGTTCCACAAGACCTACGCCCGCAAGCCGGCCAGCAAGACGCAGCAGAAGAAGCTCGTCAAGCAGCTCATGGCCCAGGGCCGCGTCCGCGTCCGGCACGAGGACGGCCGCGTCAGCTACGAGCTGGTGCACTAGTCCTCGACTCTCGGTTTTCGGTCTCTAAACTCAAACCAAGAAAGGTAAGGTATGGCGACCCCGACGATCGACCGCACGACCTCCGGCCACAAGCTCAGCGGAGCCCAGCTCCGCGAGATCCAAGCGATCAACGCGCGCTACGGCATGAAGCGCGCGGTGACCAAAGAGCCCGAGGCCAAAAAGGCCAAGGGCAAGAAGAAGCGCTAACACGCGCGCCAGGCCAGGAGGTACCATGATCCGCGATCCGCCGGCCGTAGGCACCCTTCGGTGCCTTACCTGGTGCGGGCCTAATCCAGCCCCGCGAAACAAGAAACCCATCCGCCTGTTGCCGCAGTAACAGGTGGACTTTCCGAAAGGAAGGAGTTCCGGTGCTTGTAAGTAACCCGTCGTGAGGGTAAAATCCGCGGCGGGCACACATAACCCTTCGGGCGTATGCTCGAAAGGACCACGTCCCGGTACGACGGGAACGTGCTGAGGGTGAATAATCCTCACAAACAATGCCGCGAAGCGGCACGAGAGGTGTGCCTACAACGCGCACCAACACCTTCCTCTTTCGAGGACGAGTCCCCAAATGTCAAGACGGGGGGTTGCGCGACGACCTGAAGCTCGCCTGCAGGAAGCCAGTCTGTTTCCAATCTCCTCCCCCTCCTCAAGTAAGCCACAGCGCTGAACGAGAAGGGGGAGGATTTTAATTTTCACGACTCCCCCTTGACCTTTCTCCTCCCATCCGCTACAACATCTGATATGTTCTCACCACGGAGGTCGCATGAACATTGTCCTCAACCGTCACAAGATTCCCGCATCGTTCATTCACCTGTTCTTGGAGCAAGAGTGCCTCACGCAACGGGCATTCGAAAAAGCCTTTCACGGCCCTGTCTCCATCGTCGCCATTCCCCCGTTTCACAAGGGGTTGGTGCAGATGGTGGAGCGTCACCGCGAAACCTTGCGTGGCATCGATGTCAGCATCGTCGAGATCCCTGACAATATGCACTTCGTCATCATCCAGGTCAGCGGGTCAGATCGCATTCTGTACTCCGACGCCGGCATCTTCAATCACGACGGCGAACTCATGAGTATCGTGATACCGAAGTAATCCTTGCGTGAGGCCATCGCTCATGATATAGTAGATGAGGTAGATGCGTACCATGTCACAACCATTCAGCCGCGCATCCGGTTGAATACTCCACTAGGAGGTTCCCCGTGTCGACCGACTTGCTCCTCGCCGGTCTTGGCGCCGGTCCCTTCGACGAGCGGGTGCTTCCCATCGTCCTGCCCGAGCGCATCTAGCCTCGGGCACCTGCATCCGCCCTCGTGCGGAACCGTTGACCCCCTCTTCGCTTCGGCGCGGAGGGGGACTTTTTTTTAGCTCGTAAATGGTACGTAGTTGATAGTTAATGGCAAGAATATATTCGATACTAAAAAGTAGTAAGATAAATCTTACTACTTACTACCTACTACTTATTTCTGCCCTACACTCCAAACTCCTTCTTCAGCTTACCAATCTCATCACGCAGCTCAATCGCGCGCTCAAATTCGAGATTATCGGCTGCCTCTTCCATTTCAATTTCCAACTCACGCAAAAACTCACCAATATTTTCAACCGTCTGCGCAACACCAAATTTCTTAATCTCCTCAACGAACTCTTCTGGTTTAGCTGCAAGCTTCTTTTTAATCGTCTCCGGCGTAATGCCCTGTTCTTTATTGTACGCTAATTGCTTCTTACGACGACGCTCCGTTTCTTTCATCGCACGCTTCATTGATCCCGTCATCTCATCGGCGTACATAATGACACGGCCATCTACATTGCGGGCTGCGCGACCGATTGTTTGAATGAGTGAGCGTTCGTCTCGTAGAAATCCTTCTTTATCAGCATCCATAATGGCCACTAATTCTACTTCGGGTAAATCCAGCCCTTCACGCAACAAGTTAATGCCCACCAGCACATCAAACTCACCACGCCGTAAGTTATGCAAAATCTGCGTGCGCTCCAATGTGTCAATTTCTGAATGCAGATAGTTAACTTTAATACCTCGCTGCAAGAGATAGTCGGTGAAATCTTCGGCCATGCGCTTCGTGAGTGTCGTAATCAACACACGGTTACCGCGCGCTACCGTTGCGTTAATCTCATTCACCAGATCATCAACCTGCCCTTCCGTTGGGCGCACCTCAATCTCCGGATCCACCAACCCGGTGGGACGAATCAACTGCTCGACGATTTGCTTGGAGTGTTGCAACTCATAGTCGGCTGGCGTCGCCGATACATACACCACGTTGTTCATGTACTTTTCAAACTCTTCGAACTTGAGTGGGCGATTATCAAACGCACTCGGTAAACGAAAGCCATGTTGCACCAAATTTGCCTTGCGCGCACGATCACCATTATACATGCCTCCCACCTGCGACAGCGTCTGATGCGACTCATCAATGACCATGAGAAAATCTTTCGGGAAAAAATCGAGTAGCGTATGCGGCGGCTCGCCTGATTGACGACCGTCAAAATACAAAGAGTAGTTTTCAATACCCTTGCAATGCCCCAACTCACGAATCATTTCCATGTCATGTCGCGTACGCGTCTTGAGACGATGCGCCTCCAGCTGCCCAAGCTCCGGCAAGCGCTTCTCCAAATCAGCCTCGATGAGCCCCAACGCGCGATCACGCTTTGCTTGCGTCGTCACGTATGGCGTTGGTGGATAGACAATCAGACGATCCAGCTTGCCAGTTACGATATTATTCATCCCCTCAATTTCCTTGATGGACTCAATCACATCGCCGAAAAATTCGATGCGCAAAACGCGATGCCCAAATCCTTGAATGAGATCAATCGTATCTCCCTTCACGCGGAACCGCCCCGACTTGAGCTCTGTATCATTACGCTCAAATCCCATACGCACTAACGTGCGCAAGAGGTCATCGCGCACAATCTCTTGACCGACACGCAACTCCTGAATTTCCATGCGGTAATCTTCCGGATTTCCCAATGGGTAAATGCACGACACCGATGCCACAACAATTGTATCAGGTCGTGACAAGAGCGAAACCATGGCCTCAAGTCGATACTCTTCGATACGCTCATTAATCGACATGTCTTTTTCAATATACGTATCCGTTGACGGCATGTATGATTCCGGCTGATAGTAATCATAAAACGAAATAAAGTAGCATACTTTATTTTCCGGAAAGAGCTCTTTGAGCTCTTCGTATAATTGCGCTGCCAAGGTTTTGTTGTGCGCCAACACCAGCGTCGGCTTGCCGAGCTGCGTTATCACATTTGCCATCGTAAAGGTCTTCCCTGAACCGGTCACCCCCAGCAATGTTTGCTGAGGAAACTTCTTCGCTCCGTCAATCAAAGCTTGGATAGCTTTGGGCTGATCTCCTGTTGGCTGATATTCACTTGTTAGCTTAAATATACTCATATAATAAGGCTGACGTGCCCCGTACCCACTGAGCTGAAGCGAGGTGTGGTACCGGGGTCACCTTGTGGTTTGTATTCTGTTGTAAGTTTAAATAAAGACATATCAGTAGTATAGCAAATGTACCCTACTCATAATGAGCCTTCTCGTCAAGGGGATGAAAAAACTCCTCTCGAATGAAAGGAGTTTTTTGAGAAACTATCGTTTGATTGGATAGCTGTAGATAATACTGTCAGCAAAGAGGATGGTATTCGTATTCATGCGTTCAACGCGCTGATCACCCAGGTACTTCAGTGCATAGCCGCCTTCAGCACCATTAGGAACGACGATGTACAGCGCCGGATCAGTAATTCCTTGTACCATATATCCTTCAATTTCAGCCAAAGGAATACGATCAGTGAAGTGTGCTCGATCCTGTGTATCACGCCCAAAAACGTATGCTTTGCGCTGCGTCACCCCTTCATCAGCAGGCAACGATGCATATCCTGCATCAAGCGCTGCGGGCGTGAACGCCTCACACACCGGAGGAACGCGCACCTTGCCGTCCTGGTCGTAGAGACCATGCGCAAAGATCTCGCTATCCATGCAGTATGAAACATCAAGCGCAGGATTTTCAATCAAGGCATTGGGTTCAAGCAAGGTAGTTGGCTGTGTTAATTCAGCCGCAACCGGCTCCAAAAAGCCCATTAATGGCTTC
>CAYRMM010000052.1:0-5540 GCA_964425425.1 uncultured Gammaproteobacteria bacterium
ATACTTCTTGAATTTTCTTCGCACGGTCCGCCAGCAATGCGACCAACAGCCTTCCGCCTATCAACGACTCTTCGTGGCACAGATGAAGCCCATCGCCGGCAAACGCCTGCTCACCAAGCTCATCACCACACTTGAAGGTTACCATGCAGGCAGTATCAGTGAGATCGAGGTGGATCACCTCATCGCCCCGATTCAGCTCAACTGGCCCTTGCTTTTGGATGATGGGCTCATCCAAGGTATCGTTGATGTGCACACTGCCGCGCAACGAGGCATCCACCTTTCGATCGGCTTGACGCTCGCGCAAGCAGAGCAGCTGCTCAACCTCTTTGATCAGCTCATTGCGCGCATTAAGCAGTTTGAAAACCACAACATGCGGCTCGTCCTCAGCGTCGCCAAGGCAATCGGTCGCGGCCAGCTCATCGAAGACCGTGTGCAGTGGGGCTACCTGGGATTGCGCAAGGCGATCTGGCGCTTTGATCCTACCACCGGCTACAAGTTTTCAACGTACGCTACCTGGTGGATCAAGCAGAGCATCATGCGGGAGTATATGAATACGGCGGGCTTTATCCGTCTTCCTATACACCAGCAAGACAAGCTCAAAGCGCTCAAAAGCCAACGTCAAGCGCAGCATGACGCTCCGTTTGACGAGATGGTGGACGATGATGATGTTGAACTCTCCGCGGAGAACATTCAACAACTCCACGAGTTGGAGCTCTTGGAATCAGTGCTCTCGCTTGAGGCGCCGCTCAACGATAATCCTGACTCGGGAAATCTGCTCGACATCTATGATGCACAAGCTGATGACCCGTTTGAGGAGTATGAACACGACGACGTCTACCAAAAAGCGCTCGCGCAGATTCATCGCCTACTCGCTCCGCGCGAAGCACGTATCATCATCGCTCGTTATGTTGACGGCCGCACGCTCGAAGATGTCGGCACCGAATTCAACGTCTCGCGCGAACGCATTCGACAGCTCGAAGTCGAAGCACTCCGAACCTTGCGCAACAGTCCCTCATTGCGCAACATTATGGGTATTGACTAAACGCTCCCCAGCACAACTGGGGAGCGTTTTTACGTTCCAAAAATTTCTGTTCGCAACTTTCTGTTATACGCCAATACGAACCGATGCACCTCGTCACGTCCTTTGATGAGCATGCTCAACCCCGGAAGTTGTTTATTCAGTCGCAGTGGTGCCGGCTTGCCGGGGAGATAGAGTTCTTCTTCTCGTTTTGCCAATCCACAGATTGGAATCTGGAGTTGCAACTGGGCAAGCGCCGCTAACGCCGCGTTCAGCTGCCCGCGCCCTCCGTCAATGACGATGAGATCAGGAAGCGGTTCCTGTTGCGCCATCATCCGCCGATATCGACGAAAGACGACCTCCTGCATTGCCGCGAAATCATCTTGGGCCTGCTGTGAACGAATTTTAAATTTTCGATAGCCGTTTTTGTGAAACTGATTGTTCATCAGCTGAATAGCCGCACCCACAATATACTGATTTTTTAAATTTGAAATATCAAAAAAATCAATAGTCACGGGGGGACCGGAAGTTGGAGTTTTTTCTGCAACTCAAGCACCGCGGGATCATACCCAACAGCAACGTCAATATTATCAGCAACCAACTGAAGCAATTCTTTCTTAATCCCTTTCTGAGGAACGGTCAGTACCATCTTGGGCGCATAATGCAGCGCGAATTTTTGTTGCTTGGTAGCGCGCAAATACTCAATACTTATTTCTTCATCAGCAAGGTGTCGTGGCAGAATAATCTCCTCGGGAATAGCGTTGATTGAATAGTAATGATTGATAAAATCTTCCAACGCGCCGTCATACGCATCAATCGTAAAGCGGTGGCGGCTGGTAATCACGCCACGCAACACGTTAAAGATCTGAATAAAGAGTTTGCCCTGATACTCTTTCCAGTTAATGACATCCTGATCTTGCGCCTTTGCCTGATCAATAAATTGCCGATCCTGCACAAAACGCAATGCCTCCAACTGATCACGGTAGATTTTCGCGATTTCAAAGTTTCGCGCGCGTGATGCCTCTTTCATCCGTGCCTCAACGTCACGCACAATCTCCGTCGTCTCTCCTCTGAGTAGTCGTTTGGCATTGGTAATGTTCACAGCATATGCTTCAGCAGTCACCAGCTGTTCGCAGGGCGCCTGACAATTCCCCAAGTGATACTGCAAACATGCTTTGCGTGGCAACTTCACGCAGGTGCGGATCTTAAAGAGTTTCACCAACGCGCCAATAATCTGACGGCGTGCAGTTCCATCGGTGTAGGGTCCATAGTAGGTTCCATGCTCATCAACTTTACGGGAAGTAACAATACGTGGAAATGCCTCATCAGTAATTTTAATATACGCGTACCGAACGCTTCCTTTGAGATCAATGTTAAACTTTGGTGAATAGCGATGAATTAATGACTGCTCAAGCAACAGTGCTTCAACTTCATTATTCGTTGTAATAAACTCAACATCACGAATGCGTGATACCAAGAGTTTCGTCTTGGGATCATCAACTCCCGCGTGAAAATATGACTTCACGCGATTGCGAAGATTCTTTGCTTTGCCGACATAGATAACAACACCTTTACTGTCTTTGTAGAGGTAACATCCCGGACGCGTCGGCACTGCATACTGTGCAATATCAAAACTCATGTCTGTAGTATAAAGATAATCCATCGTGCCTGACAAGCGCAGAGCTGTCAAGCACACATACAACCATCACTTATCCCCACGTTTTTGTGCGTACTCCGCCTATTCAGGATTTCATATCCACGCACAACCCACAGGCTATCCACATCACGCCATAACCCCATGCTATACTGCGTATGCCTGTCTGAACAGCTGCAGCTGTTCAGACATTCTCTTCTGAGAGAACCCTCTGCCATCACAGAGAGGGCACCATGATACATCCATCTTTGGTTTCGAGTTCGTAGCACTCTCACAAGGTGAGGAGTGTTTTTTGTATTCGCACCTTCACGCCGCGTCACGCCAAAAGAGCGCGGCAACTAACTTACACCTGAAAGGAGCAGGTTCATGCAATCACCTCAGATTCGTATGGATATCGATCGATCGGGCTCTACGCCTTTGCGGCTGGATCCCTTCCACAACGGAACGACGCGGTATTGCTGCGTACACTGCACACAGGAACTGCAGAGCATTCCCATTGTGGGCGCCGTCACCCACCGCTGCCCTTGTGGTCAGCGCTACTATGCGATTGACACCCTCAATGCGTATCTCGCACGTCTCCACCAACTCAGTCAGCCACCCCTGCACCTCGTACGAACAGGGCACGCTGCCTGACGGTGTCAGTGTCACGCCTCCATCATTGTGCGCGCAAAGACCCCTTCGCATCCATCGCGATGGGGTCTTTTGTTTGTATAAAAAACCGCACAGAGCACCATGGTGGTGATGTGCGGCACAGAAACGAACGAGATCGTCTAGGCAATGAATCGGTCAGTACGGTCGGCAACCTCTTTGAGTTTGCCCTTGAAGCTTTCGAGTGCCTGCGGCGTCGCGATCTTCATGTCACGATACACCTGTTTGTCCAGCATCTCGGCTTTGTCGCCCTTGGGCCAGCAACGCCACGAATCGTTGTCGATGACATCGGCAAGCAGCACGGCGCCGCTCGTGGATTCGATGCCAAATTCGACCTTCATGTCGACAAGGAGCACCTCCTGCTCTTGCCATTTGGCGGCAAGCGTGCGAAAGATATCGCTCGTCAGGCGATCCAGGGCGCTGAACAGACGTGCCGGCGGCTCTCGCCAACCGATGCGCTGCATAAGCTCCGGAAGACTGAGCTGACGAACAACCGTCTCCTGCGTGACGGGTCGGCCGGCATGATGCAGCATGATCGTTCCGCTCGAACTCATGTTCATAAACGGATCGTCGAGCACGTCGTCCTTGTAGAAAAATTCGACAACGGGCTCACGGAACACCTGACCTTCCTCGACCTGCGGATTGCGCTTGAGGTAGGAGCCGAAGGCAACACCACGGGCGACGCATTCGACAGGAATCATGGTACAACGACGCACCAACTGCGTCACGTCATCGACCTGCCGAACGAATGCCGTGAGAAATCCTTCCTGATTCAGAAAGGTCATGATGTTGGCATTCGTGCGCGTCGAAAGCGCCGCCTTACCCTCGATGATATCACGCTTGGCACCGTTACCAGCGGTGATGTCGTCTTTGCTGACCATATATGCCAGCCGCCTGTTTGCCTCATGGGCGATGATCTTTTTGGTCTTACCCTCGATGAGTATATCCACGATGAACTCCTTTCAATGTGGTGATGTGAACGAGATGCCCCAACATTATCAGAAGAATTGTATAGTGGCAAGTTTCACCTATATGTTTATGTGTTGCATAAAAAAACGCTGCCCGGGGTGTGGGCAGCATTGAAAGGACAAAGGATGACTACGCGGGAGTGAGTTCCCGAAACATGAGCCATGGCTCAATCATGAGCAGCACATACTTGAGTGAAGCGCATGAACGACCACGGTCATGACTGCGAAAAACAAGCCGACTCCTCTCTTGGAGTTCAAACCCAGGAGCGACGCTTGCAATAAGCGGGTAAATCTGAGAAATCGGAATACCGAGTTCTTCTAAGCGACGACATGCCGCATCGAGTTGCTCCTGTGCCGCTTGCACGTGGATTGCTTCATGCAACTCACAGTTGCACAATTCAACGAATTTCGGATCAAATTCCCTGACAATATCCTTGGTGGTTTGAGAAACATTCATGAACATTCGAAAAACTCCTGTTCGCGCTGAGCGCGATGGTGAGAAAAGAACTGATGAGGTGCCTAGTGTATCGCAAATAAGCATTCTTGTCAATCCTCAGAGAAAATAAAAAAATCAGCTTCATATCGTGACTGATTTTCTTAAGTTTCTCTCAACCTCTAGATCCGCTCGGTCAACAAAAATTCACGCAATAAACGAGCGGCCATTCCTCGCTGATTACGAGCGGCAAATTCATCAAATGGAAGATCGCTATTAAAACGATCCTCGCCCTTCATTTTAAAGATGAAGTTGTACGGCATCTTTTCATCAATCGCAGGCCATTGAGCGTTAGTGAGCGAAAAAGTCCCCTCAAGTCGTCCGACAAACGAACATGGCTCCTGCAGTTGATCATCCATGTATGAAATAACGGTCTGAAAATACCCTTCATCCCCCTCATCAATGAGGCGACGAAGTCCTTCATAGCCAATGCCATCATACACCGGTTTTGCGTACACCCCAGGGAAGTTTCGATATTTTGCAATATAATTTCCTGAATCATCAACAATCACCGGCTGACGCACGATCTCAAATGCCTGTGCTGCCTTTGAACGACTAATCGCCTCCATATCATCAATCTGCCATTCGTCAAACTCAATTTCAATGGGCACCAACTCAACGGGCAATCCGTGCAAAGCCGCGCTTATTTCGTTAATTTTTTTCTGATTTGTCGTTGCGATATAGAGCTGCATACTAGCGAAGTAATGATTTAAGAAAACGTCCTGTGTGACTTTCCTTCACCTTCACCAGATCTTCAGG
>CAYRMM010000053.1:0-5529 GCA_964425425.1 uncultured Gammaproteobacteria bacterium
CTGCTTGCCTGTCGGGATATGTGTCATAGAGCGTATAATGCCCCTATTGTACATCATTTTAAGCGTTCTGGACAGTATACAAAACACCCCCTTGCCCTACCGGGAGGGGGTGTGTGGAAATGCGGAAAGATCAAGATCAACAACGATGTCATGCTCCTGCCCGGCAAGCATCTTGGGGTGGAGACGGACAAAGGCTCTGCTATAGCCCGGCACATGAAGCTCGCCATGCTCATCAAAATACTTTTTGAGCTGCGTGCTTGAGTAGTGACGGACCGCCAGATCAATAGGTTGATCGGGATTGTCTTTGGTGGTGCAGGTGACGAGAAAAATCATACCTCAGCCTTACCGAAGGTTGACCTACTCTCAGCATAGCTCATGTCGAAGAATTGTCAACAAAAAATCGCCACCAGGGGCGACGACTTTTTGTAAGGAGATGTCGATTAACGCTTTCTCCATTGTTTTGCTCGACGAGCTTTTTTGAGACCTGGCTTTTTTCGTTCTTTTTTGCGCGCGTCACGCATCAAAAATCCTTCAACTTTCATTTCAGGGCGCTTGTCAGGATCCATCGAGACAATGGCGCGAGCGATGCCGTGTCGAATTGCTTCAACTTGACCTGTTTTACCACCACCAATGACCTTGATCGTCACATCAACAGCTTCTCCAAGCTTTTGCAGTGGCGCGTTCATGATCATCTGGCGAGTTTCTTCAGGCAAATATTCTGCGCCAGGGCGTCCGTTGATCGTAATCTCACCCTTTCCACCTGGGAAAATGCGTACCTGCGCAATGGCGGTCTTGCGGCGTCCAACTCCTTGGAAATATTTCTTTGTCTTTGTCGCAGTTGCCATACTTAGTTCTTGATAGTTAGTCTCTTATACATATCCGTTCGAAATTTGTTTTTCGGAAGCATCTTGTAGACTGCATAACTAATCAATTGCGACGGATCAGTTGCCTTCAGTTCTGATGCCTTGACCGACTTCAGACCACCTGGGTGACCTGAGTGGTGGCGATACACCTTCTGAATCAGCTTCTTACCAGTAAACTTTGCCAAAGCGGCGTTTTTTACGACAACAAAGTCTCCATTGTCAACTTGTGGTGTAAATGATACCTTGTGCTTCCCGCGCAAGAGCGTTGCGATTTCTGTCGCCAATCGTCCGATTGGCTTGTCGGTCGCATCAATTTTATGCGTTTCGCGAGTGATAGTATAATTTGATTTTGTGCTTTTCATAGCGTACGTCTCACGAATTATTTAACAAATTCAAGCTGCACCATTGACGCGCCATCACCTTGGCGGAAACCAAGCTTGGTGATGCGTGTATACCCACCCGGACGCTCTTGGTATCGTGGTCCAAGCACTTCAAGAACCTTCTTGACTGCCTTATCGGTATACAAAACCTTTGCCAGCTCGCGCTCACTGTGCAATGAAGCAACCTTACCCTTGGTGATGAGCTTCTCGACCATTGGCTTGATTGTCTTTGCCTTTGCTTCAGTGGTCACGATTGCTTCATGTACAATCAAATTGGTCATTAAACCGCGGTACAATGCCTTGCGTGGTCCCGTCTTTCTACCAAGTGTTTTCGTTGTTTTTCTGTGTCTCATAGGATTTGTATACTTCTTGAACCTTACGCTTCTGCTGATTCGTCACCAGACAAAAGATTAAAATGATTGATTAAGATATGCGCTGACTGTGCAACTGCTTCTTGTGGTGTCATGGTGCCGTCAGTTTCAATCGTCATAACGAGCTTATCATAGTCAGTAATCTGTCCGACACGCGTGTCTTCCACGCGGAATCCGACGTGCTTGATCGGAGTGTAAATAGCATCAAGCTCGATCAATCCAACTTCTTTGTTTTCACGCTCTCGATCTTCTTTACGCTCATACCCCATTCCACGAGAAATGGTTACCTCCATCTCAAAGACCATGTCTTTGCTGGTTACTTCAGCAATATGCAGGTCTGGGTTAACGATCTCAACTTCAGAGTTCTTCTCAAAGTCCGCTGCCGTTACCGGTCCTGCGCCTTTCTTGCTGAGCGTGAGCTTAACGGGCTCTTGCGCGTGAACCTTCATGCGCAACTCCTTGAGGTTAAGCGTAATCTCCAAGACATCTTCCATAACGCCATCGATTGCCATGAATTCATGATCAGCTCCTTTGATCTTGACTGCGGTCACCGCAGCTCCCGGCATTGATGACAAGAGTACGCGACGAAGGGCATTACCGATCGTCGTACCGTAACCGTGAAAGAGTGGCTCGATCGTGAGTACAGCTTCGTTCTCAGTGCTTCCTTCAGAAAACTCCAATTTTGATGGTAAGAAAATGTTTTCCATGTTTCTTAGGTAAATTTTTTATCCCCCTGCGCGTTATGACATCATCGAACGAGGGCTTCATTGCACCGTACGAAATACAGCGAACTGTAACACGCAAGCAGTCAATGACGATCGATGATGGTTTTGTTGAACGTTAGCGTGAGTAGAACTCGATAACCAATTTTGGATTAAACTCTCCGGTCATGTCCGTTGCCTTTGGCATATCGGTGACCTTCGCAGAAAACTCATTGATATCCGCAACAACCCATGAAACCTGTTCGCGATTCTTGAATGCTTCAGCCGCTTCCTTGAACACCTTCATTTTCTTTGATTTGTCGCGTAAGGCGATCACATCCCCAACTTTCACCTGGTATGATGGGATGTTTACCTTTTTCCCGTTGACCAAGAAGTGCGCGTGGTTTACCAATTGCCGTGCCTGCTGACGAGTTTTCGTGAGTCCAGCGCGATAAACGGTGTTATCAAGACGCGTTTCAAGCAGGCGGAAAAGATGCTCACTCGTATCACCTGCCTTCTGGTTTGCCTTCTCCATGTAGTTGCTGAATTGGCGCTCCAAGAGCCCATAGATGAATTTCGCCTTCTGTTTTTCCTGCAACTGCTTGCCGTACTCAGAAATTCGAGGATATCCTTTACCACCATGTTGTCCTGGTGGAAACCCGCGCTTGCTCAAAATACGTGCCTGTTTGTCGGTGACAGCGATTCCGAGTCGTCGCGCTATTTTACCTTGTGGTTTGACATTTCGTGCCATAGTATCATTCAATCGTTAATTAAACTCGACTTCTAGACTCGTCGCGGTCGTGGACGACGCACACCGTTGTGTGGGATTGGTGTAATATCCTTGATTGACAAGACGTTGAGACCGTTCGCGTTGAGCGCGCGTACTGCAGATTCACGCCCTGATCCAACCCCCTTAACAAACACATTTACATCTTTTAATCCGTGTGCCTTTGCTTTTTCAACAGCAGCCTTCACGATAACTCCGGCTGCAAAAGGAGTTGATTTCTTTGGCCCCTTAAAACCGTTTTGACCTGCTGATGAGTGAGCAATCACATTACCGTTCAAATCGGTCAAAGTAACGACCGTGTTGTTGTAGGTTGCCTGAATATATGCGCGGCCATGAGCAATCTGCTTAGTCTTTTTGCGCTTCTTGCCTTTTGCTGTCAACTTCGAAAGAGAAGCCTCACCCGCTTGTTCAGTTGTAAGTACTTTATCGTCTGCCATAGTAGAAATTAGTTATACCGGTTCGTTCATTATTTTTTCGTCGCTGCTACACGCCCTGATCCAAGCGTCACGCGCTTATTACCCTTAACGGTGCGCTGGTTAGTCTTGGTGCGTTGTCCGCGGACTGGAAGTCGCTTGTCATGACGAATACCACGGTATGTTTTGATATCTTTAAGACGCTTGATATTTGAAAGTACTTCTCGGCGCAAGTCACCTTCGATTTTGAAGTTCTTTTTGATGATATCACGAATAGCTGATGCTTGAGATTCTGTGAGGTCCTTTGTTCTGATGCTTTCGTCAATACCTGCTTCTGCTAAAATCTTTTGTGAGCGCGTTAAACCAATACCGTAAATATAGGTAAGTGCGATAACGATACGCTTGTTTTGAGGAATTACGATCCCTGCAATACGAACTGCCATGGTGATGTCTTCTCTAAATAATAATAAATATATACTCGATTACCCTTGTCGCTGCTTGTGCTTTGGGTTTTTGCAGAGCACATACACGCGACCAAAACGTCGGATAACTTTACAATCTTTACAGATTTTTTTTGCTGATGGTCGTACTTTCATAGAAATAATATTAGGATCGCGATAAGTTAGTAGCGGAAGGTAATTCTTCCTTTTGTGAGGTCATAGGGAGTCATCTCAACCTTGACTTCATCGCCGACTGCAAGTCGAATTTTATGCATGCGCATTTTCCCTGAAAGATGTGCGATGATTTCGCCGCCATTTTCAAGAAGCACGCGAAATGTCGCACCGGGCAACAATTCTTCAATCGTACCGCGGAATTCGATGGTTTGCTTACTTGCCTCAATGTGTGAGGTATCCTGTTGTTTTTTTGCGCTCATGTACTTGTATCGTTTGAGTCGAGTGAAAGAGTACCAGATATACAAAATTTTGGCAAGCCTGATGGGTCCGCGACTAGGGCGGAGCATCAAGGACTTATATGCCAAATATCTGTGATGCGGATAGTGTATCGCACCCCTTCCCGCTTGTCAAGTAGTTATAATGGTTACGAAGGCTGTGTATCAGCGCTACTCAGCCTCTGGAGAGCGCAGACGTATGCCGCGAGACGCACATCGACGTTAAGCGACTGGTGGCAGTCCATCATCGCCCGAAAAGCTGTTTCAAGTGACTCTTTGATAAACGCACGCGCAGCCTCACGGTCATACCGTTCGTCGGTGGTGTTTTGTCGCCACTCCAGGTATGAGCCGATAACTCCCCCAGCATTAGCTAAAATATCAGGAATCACCTGCACATTTCGCTGCACGAGCACCTCATGAGCGCTTGATGTTACCGGCCCATTTGCCAATTCAAGGATATATGCGGCACGGACATGGTTGACGTTGACTTCAGTAATCACCGCCTCAACAGCTGCGGGCACAAGCACCGTCACCTCAAGCTCAAGCAGCTCTGCATTTGAAAGCAGATCCCAATCACCGCCCTCAAGGGTACCGTTGGCTTTTTTATGCTCCGCAACAGTGTCAGGATGCAACCCCGATGGATTGTAGACGGCATGTGTACTATCACTCATTGCAACAATCCGGTATCCGGCATCATGGGCAGCCTGTGCAAAATGCAAGCCGACGTTCCCCATACCCTGCACGGCAAGCGTCATCTCATGCGCAGGCTGGTTGTTGATGACGCGCTCACGCAACGCTTCCAGCACATAAAATCCCCCAAGCCCTGTCGCTTCGCCACGAGCATCAAGACCCTGGTTGTTGAGTGACTTGCCGGTGAATGTTGCGTGCCCGTTCAACCCAGTAACTTTCGTATATTCATCAACCATCGCATCGATCAAGGTGCTATTGGTATTGACATCAGGCGCGGGAATGTCACGATGAGCACCAATACAGTCAGCAATACTTCGTGTGTACAAACGAACAAGGCGATCAAGTTCAGCCACTGAAAGATTTTTAGGATTCATGATAATCCCCCCCTTCCCCCCACCAAAGGGCAGTCCGACAAGCGCTGTTTTGAGCATCATC
>CAYRMM010000054.1:0-5488 GCA_964425425.1 uncultured Gammaproteobacteria bacterium
CCACAACGGTTTGTCCCAGCGTAATGTTTTCCAATGGCGCAAAGCCGATCACCGGCAAGTCAGTCGCCGTCAGCTTCATAAACGTTAATCCCGTAGGATCATCGTGTACCACACGCTCCACCGGATACACCTTTGTGCCCTTCACAACCACAATATTTGATGCCACATATGATTGCGGCGCGTAGGTTACCACCCAGCCATCACTGGTCAGCGCAATTGCATGCGACAACACTTCGTGCGGCGCGTACAAACGATCAATTGGATTGATTCCCAGCGTCTTAGCACGATACACACCTAATGTCGCCTTACCCACCGAGTCTATCACTTGGCTCACGCGGCTATCCTGCTCCACAATGACGCGATTCGCCTCCTGAATCACAATCTGACGCTCACCCACCTGCCCTTGCTGCGGCAAATAAAGATCATTGAGTAGTGAAATGTTTTGCAAATAATAACGGCTCGCTACATCACCCGCGATACCCGCAACAAACCCCACCAACAACGCAACGATGAGGCTCAAAAGAATGATGTGTGTTTTTGAAAGATGTTTGGACATGGAGAATTGGTTAATGGTAAATGGTGGATGGTCAATGGTGAATGGTCAATGACGGATGATTAATGGATCTTCTACCCTTCCATTAACTATTTACCGTCCTTCCTAGTACCACACCGTCGTCAAGACCACGAGGGCCACGCTGACAGCGGCGACGATGAGGTAACGACGAATCAAACGCGGGGTCACAATGCCATAGAGATTTGATTTGAGCAACCCCCAGACAACATAAAAGCTCATCGTCAGCAAAAATCCAGATACATAAAAGTCGGTCGGCAGATACGCAACTACCCAAAAGACCTCTGCCACTATCATACTCAAAATCAGCACATACATCAATGACCGAATCTGCATGAGCGCCGCCGACCACAATGCCTGCACTCCAATCAGCCAGGTCACCAGCACCACCACGAGCAACAGCAACCAAAACGGCAACCCAACCAAAATAGCAGATGCGTATGCCGACAATCCGGTAACAAAAAAGGTAATCAGGTTGATGTAGTTTGAGACGTTTTCAATCGACTTGTCGCTATAGCGCTCAAAGTCATAGTTAAACTGATAGATGTTGTGCGCATACAACCAGAGCAAAAAGACGGCAATTGCAATCGCCAGATGTTGCACGATACCCACCTCATTCACCGTCAAAAACGCAAACACCGCCAACACAAAGAGCGTTGGTGTGATCATATACATCCAAAAATTTTTGCTCTTCAGCGAATCAACCACGCTCAACAACACCATCACAAATACCATCAAAACCGCCAGCGGGATGATCAACCAAAAATACGCATACCACGCAAGGTACGCCTCAAATACCACGAATGCGGCTGTCGCAAACGCGGTGCTTAACCATTGTCTATTTGAAAACATTGAAAATACGTGTTGCTTTATGAACAGTCAGGTCAACATCAACGCCACCCTCCCCCAATCGCACGTCGGTTATCGTTCCTAGCCCGGCAAGCGTTGCTTGCATGCCATTGAGTGCCGTGCCTGCCGTGGAGTTGAGCATCATACGGCCCAGCATCTTGGGAAGTTCCAGCGACCCCAGCGCCACACGCTGCAGCGCAAAATCAAGCTTACCATCACGAAAGACCGGCGTCGCGTCGATGGTAAGGATAACCGTACCGCGTTCGACAAAGAGTTCGATCGATTCTGTCGTCACATCAACCTGCAACTGCTGCACCTCTTCATCAGCAAGCTGATCCTGCAAAAGCGCGGTGAGAAATCCTTCCGACAAGCGCACCGTTGCAGGCGCTGTCGCCGCACCGGCGGCAAAGGCAGCGCGCGTCTGATCCTGAATCGACGCGGCAAGCTGCGCGCCCGACTCATCTGATGCCGGCACCACCACAGCACGCGGTTGCGGCTCTTCGTAGTAGCGCGCGGTCATGAGGGGCACCTGCGCAAGTCCGCTTTTTGCCGCAGCATACGCCACCAACCCGACACCGACAATGAGAAGCAATGCGCCATACAACAAGCAATTAAAACAGCCGAAAACCTTGCGGCGCGAGCGCTTCAACTGCTCCTCAAGACGGTCTAATTTTTCTTCCAACGCCTCCTTTGATGATGATTCGATACGTGCCATACCTTATGATGATGCAACCTCAAGCTCATTATCGACATGTGATTGAAGCATATCGCTGATAAACACGCTAACGACCAGCGTCACCGGAATCGCGAGTAACAATCCGACAATACCTCCCAACTTTCCACCAATGAGCAGCGCAATAATGGACACCACCGGATTCAAGCCTGTCGTGCGCTGCATAATCTTTGGGACCAACAGATGATTTTCAATTTGTTGAATCAAGACAAAAAGAATCAGGACAAGTAACGCCTTAAACGGCGAAACGAAGATGGTCAAAAAGATGGCGAGCGCGCCGGAAATAATCGGTCCGACATACGGAATAAATTCCAAGATACCCGCAATCAACGCCAAGACCAGCGCATACGGCACCTGCAACAATGATAATCCGACATAGGTCAAGATAAAGATAATCAGCGCCAACAACAGTTGTCCGCGCATCCACTGCCCTAACTTGCGCTGCACACTATTCGCCACGTGATACAGATATGGCTGATACGCGCTGGGCACAAATGAACGGATAATGCGGCGGAACGCACTCTCTTCAACCAATCCGTAGAACGTAATCACCAAAACAATCGAAAGCGTTACCAACGCACCAATAAAGCCGGTCAGCTGCGAAAAGATGCTTGACGTCGCATTGGGTATCAGGTTTTCTAAATTCTTCACGCTCTCCAACTCCCAAAATCCATCATGTACAACCAAGCCAAGATTTTCTGATACCTGTTCCGTATACTCCCCTAATACCTGCACTACTTGCTGCGACTCGTTGGTAATCGGCGGAATCACTAAGACCACGGCAAGCGCGAAAAATGCCGCAACCACGGTATACATAATAAGCACGGCAAGCGCGCGAGGCACGCGATACGCATGCAACCACTGCACCGGTGGCTGTAAAATCAAAATAAAGAGGATTGAAAAAAAGACGATGGCTACAATATCACGAATGAGATACAAAAAGCCAAGGACCGCTAAAATAACGATAATCTTAAAGACCGTGTTCATGCTCAGCTCAACGCTGATCGTTTTGTTTGTTGTTGGTTCCATATACGCCCCATTATACGCACTTTCACGCCTTTGGTAAAGCAGCGCACGCACCCTTGACTTTTCGCCTCGCTGTGCTAATTTAAGGTCACTGAGGCAACCTTGCTCATGTGCAGCGGCAGAAAGCAATAATTCCCCCTTTGTTGTTTTCTCCCCCGCTGTCCATGATTGAGGTTGCGTCACGTTTCAAAACCTCTCCTCGCGAGAGCTTTTTAATTACGTGTGCTATACTGTGCCCACCATGACTGTCTTTACTGTCAACAAACAGGCCCGTCACGACTATCACGTCAATGACACCATTGAGGCGGGTATTGTGTTACACGGCTATGAGGTCAAATCAGTGCGCAATGGGCAGGTCAACCTCAAAGGTAGCTATGCCAGTATTGATCACCGCAATGAAGCGTATATCTATAATATGCACATTGCTCCCTACGCCAAAGCAACATCAATCCCCGACTACAACCCAACACGACCACGCAAGCTCTTACTCAACAAGCAGGAAATCCTGAAATTACGGGGAACTTTGAGCCAAAAAGGCTTGACCGTGGTGCCCCTTTCCTTGTATAGTAAAGCCAATCGAATTAAGGTTGAGCTTGGTTTGGTCCAAGGAAAAAAGAAGGCCGACAAGCGCGAAACCCTAAAACGACGTGATATCCAACGCGATCTTGATCGGGAATACAAAACCCGATAATGCTCGCACTCTTTTGACGAGCTACAAGCGCGAAGTACCAGGCGGAGCCGTTTTGTGCAGGAGTCGTACGCATCTATACGACGATACACAAAACCGAAGCTCCAACGCAGTAATTCGTGGTTGTGGCCCGTCATGATTACGGGGATGCACGGCTTCGATGAAAAGGTCCTTTACATAGTCCTGCAAGCCAAGAGACCATCACCTCTTGTCAATCAAGATGGAACACATACGTGCAAAATCATTTGCAAGCAACGTTCAGAACGCATTTGCGTCTCTTAACGTTGCACCAGTTGCAGCGTAATTAACCGCAGCAACCATCCATGTGCGTGAGGTTCCATAGCGCACACCGGGTGTCATAATCATGGAAACCGGATTGTCCTGTACAGTCAGGAGCAGGCTGTCTTAAACTTCCCAGACGTCGTATGTGCATTTTGCTTATTTTTTGAGCGCATGCGACTACTGCAAAGTAAGCTATGTTTGTAGACGGACTATGGAAAGCTTTTCAGACGCGGGTTCGATTCCCGCCATCTCCACTTTACGAATATACAAATGGATACGAATTCGTATTCATTCGTATCAACTTATTAAAATTAGTATTGCATGAAACGATCACGTAAGAACCGAAAATTTGACCGACGCCCAGAACCGGAGCTGTATGAGGTGAATGAAAAAATCAAAGTACCTCGCGTTTTTGTGATCACCGAAGAATCAGGACCCCTGGGCGAAATGTCGACACGTGATGCCGTTGCACGAGCACAAGAAGAAGAGCTCGACTTAGTACTCGTCGGCCCCAAAGCGACACCACCAGTGGCGAAAATCATGGACTACGCAAGTTTTAAATATCACAAGCAAAAAGAGGCTCGTAAACAAAAAGCGCACCAGAAAAAATCACAGCTCAAAGTATTGCGCCTCTCTCCACGTATCGGACAGCACGATCTTGAGGTTCGCTTGAAAAAAGCAAAAGAATTCATTGACAAGGGCGATAAGGTGAAAGTTGAAATCTTACTCAAAGGACGAGAAAAAGCCCACGCTGACATCGGCTTTGAGGTCGTCCAAGACTTTATCACGGCTGTCCAGGCAACACATGAAATCAAGGTGGAATCAAAGCCAAACAAGCAAGGAGCTCGCATTGAAGCGACTTTTGCCCCGGCAAACGCCTAAACCCTTGACGAAAAGACTGACGTACGGTATGATAGCCGCACGCTGTAAGCAGTTTCCCCCATTTACTCACTGTAACGAGCTCTATGAGCAAGCTAAAGACTCACAAAAGCATTGCAAAGCGCATTAAACTGACAAAGACCGGCAAGATCAAAAAGGTGAAGGCAGGCCAGGGTCATTTTAATAATCGAGAATCAGGTAAAGTAACTCGGTCTAAGCGCCGCGCTTCTTCCCTTTCGAACGTGCACGCAAAGAGCATCAAGAAATTGTTGCCATATTCTTAATCTACCGAAACGATAATTACCGACTATGCCACGAGTAAAACGAGGAACATCGCATGTCAAACGCCGCCGCTCTTTGCGCAAAGCAGCCAAAGGATATAAGTGGACGCGTAAGTCAAGCATCAAGCAGGCACGCACCGCTGTTTTAAAAGCAGGCGCTGACGCCTACAAGGGCCGCA
>CAYRMM010000055.1:0-3664 GCA_964425425.1 uncultured Gammaproteobacteria bacterium
GATATTGTTGTCATCCATCCGCCAGTACGACACCAATCCCGCGCTCTCCGTTGACGGACCGTTACCCGCCGTTGATCCTGAAGTATTACCAGCAGTAATTGTTGACGTATACAAATTTGAGGTACGCAAATACCCATTGGCGTCAATCGAGGTCACCACTGAACCTGATGATGTTTGAAATTCTACGAGATTGGCAGATTGTGACTCGACACCCTGCACAATAAACGCCTTGTCAGTGGCTGATGCCGGCGTGATGGTTTGCAGTGCCGACCACGTGTTTGCTGTATCAAGCAATGGAATGGTATTACCTGATGTTCCAATATCCTTACCGTCCACACGATCCGCATTCATTGCGTACGCAGATGACGAAAAGCGCTTACGTGGCACAAAGAGTTCTTCATAGGCGTTATTCCCATCCGCATCAAGCTCAACCTGCAAGTACAGAGAGCTTGTGTTAAAATCAACACCTCCGGATTGCGCGCATGCGCCCGTCCAGCTTTGACACAGTGAATTTAATTCGACATTAAAAATCCCGTTCGTTACTGTCACCTGGTCTGACAAGGTTTGATTTCCACTGCGCGTGGTGCCGTCCCAATACTCCTCCCAGACATAGTTGGCATCATCAGCACAGGGCGTCGCCGCACAGTCAGCAGCATACACGCGGAAGCGCATATTGTAGTCACCATCCGCAATCGGGATACCAGCTCCATCAATCACTTTTCCTTGATACGCAATGGTATCGTTGATCGCCGCGCTGGAAAAATTTTTGTACACAAAATACCAGTAGTTCATCAACGCTACCAACTGAAAGGCGACGATCGTCGCTATAAAATTAAGGACTACAAATCGCTTGATCTTCTTACTCATCCTACGCGTATTATATCACGAACGACGCACTCTGTGGTACTGTTGCAGATGCCATCGCTCATACCAGGCACGCACCCAATAAGCGATAATAAATAAAAGCAAAAATAAGAGCAGCTCAAGTCCTCGAAAAGTTGCTTCGGCGACTATTTTTTCTATAGGATTACGCGCATCATACCGTTGCTCATAGTCGCGCGTCTGATCACCGGCAATATGCACGGGTCGATCACCCTGCCCCCAATCAGGCACGACTGCCTGAATCGTGCTGTTCGTCTGCGCGCCCACCGGCACGACTGTCACGAGCTGAAGCGCTACGATCAAAGAAATGATGAAAAATCTCATAGACGCGAATGAAGAAAAGTGAACTCATGAAGAAAGGCGACATTGTCGCCTTTCTGTCATCAATACACTTTATCGGTCGTTATTTCTTCTTTGAAGATTTGTCCATTGCTTGAGCGATGATCCACGCGTTGTAGCGCTTGATAACAGCGATCAAGGCAAAGACAATCACCACGAGCAAGACAAGGTCGACAATAATGCGCTCCCATGGCAATACCCAGAATTGGATTTCTGATTTTGCCACTTTGCCCTGGCCGTACACCATCGTCAATTCAGCGGTGTACTTACCAAACAACTTGTCTTCTTTTTGCTGCGCGTAACGAGCGAAGAATCCATCTGCCGCTTCGTCACCCCAGGTTGTCGTGAACTTACGAATTGAGTTTGGCAAGACGTTACCCTCCTCTTCGTTCAACTTCAAGCGAGTTGCTTCGTTGCCAAATAAGCCTCGTACAACGATCTCACCCTGTGGCTTCACGTGCACGTTACCATTGTTTTCGACACGAACAGTAAAGTCGATTGGCAACATGGTGTAACTGTCCTTCTCAGTTGAGAATTCAGCAACACGCGCTGATTCAACAGTTTCACCCTCAACACGCACCAAGACCAATGATCCAATACGTGCTGATACACCGACACCGGTTCCTTCAACTGAAGGAGGTGTTGTCGATGCAAAGACAGCGATATAGTGACCTCCTGAGCGAGCTGTTGACGGCACCGTTACGTTAAATGGAATCGTTGTTGCCTGATCAGGCTGCAACGTGATTTGGTCAAAAGCAAATGAGATCCAGTTCACTGCCTCCGCGTTGTCCACGAAGGTTGGCTGTCCATCTTCACCTGAAGCGGTAAACCCTTCAACTGAGAGGTAGTAGGTCTCTGTGACCTCACCATCATTTTTGATCTTGATGGTATTTGCCAACTGGTCACCACGGTTAGCGTCTAACTCGATGACGGGTGGCGAGATAATCGTTGCGTTTGCCGAACCTGCACCCACAAGGAGGGCAAGGGCAAAAGAACTGATGATAATTCCTAGTTTTTTCATAGATTCCCCCAATTTTATTTATGTTTTCGGTTAGAACGTTGCTGTTGCCGTGAAGGTCAACGTATCAGTGTACGAACCTGCTGGTGTCGTTCCTGAAGCAGCTGCTTTCACCACAACCGTGATCTCATCAACGTCAATGACGTTCGTTGTCAAATCAGAGTTGATCGTGAAAATGTTCGCCGCAGTTGCGCTCAATGCGCCAACGGTTGAATCTCCTGAATCTGCCGTACCGGTTTCATTACATGTACCGTTGTATGGAGATGCTGCAGCAGCAGTATCACCCTGGGTCACTGCTCCTGTTGAAGACACACATACTCCGTAGTTCTCAGTTCCCGCAGTAACCGCAGCAGATGCTGATTCGATCGCACCTCCGGTATCACCAGTTAGTTCGCCGTTTGCTGAAGCAACTTTGATAACCGCACCACCTGAAGCGTTTGACGCAAGGTCAAGACAGACGAATGCAGTTGAACCGCTTCCTGATGACGCAATGTTGTCACCAGATGTCGGCAATGATCCCAAGGCAACGCTTTGGTCACCGGTATTATTAGTACGACCTGACGTACAATCAGTGGTTTCAGTCCACAATTCAAAGGTAATCGTTGGGTCAACCGTCGCGGTGACATCAACAGTTCCATCAGCAATCACAGGCACAGCAACTGAACCGGTATTTGCATCAGCAGTTCCTTCGTCCGTATGTGACAATGCAATAGTGTATGAAGTTGCAGATGATGGGTTAGTCAAATATCCGTTCGTCTGCGTCTCATCACTATTAATCGTAATCGTAACGGTTGCAGCTGCTGCAGATGCAGTAAATGATGATCCACATGGGGCAATCTGCAAGATCAAATCATCGGTATCAAGCGCAACACCGATATTATTGACAGCGTCAACACAAGTTGCAGTGAAATCAGCGACTGTCGCTGTTGTTGTCTGAATAACTTCAGTAACCGTACGAGCAGTTCCATCGTTAAACGTAATTTGTGACGTTAACCATGTACCAGTCGTTGAAAACGCGGATGTCGTTGGAAGGTCAACTTCGATGACATCTTGATTGGTGACGTCATGATCAAAATCAATTCCTGTAGGAAGCGTGAAGACAATCGTGTGATCGCTTTCTTCAGAGATCGTCTGATCAGACATCGTGTCTGACATTGATGTCAGTGCCGCAGCATTTGCTGTTAACGCTGAAAAATTCACCGTTACCGCAAGTACCGCCACCACCAATACCCCTGCCAAAAACTTAGTGTATTGTTTCATAAGCATGAATGAAAATTATGTAACTTGTTTCTTAAAGAGATTTTTAATATCGCACTGTTGAATGTCGACCTTTCCTGCGCAGAGCGCAGACACAGTATGATATAAAAAATCGTGTTGTTAATTCAAATGAGGAAACAACACTCCTCACGGCATAAGTATAGCATG
>CAYRMM010000055.1:3764-5462 GCA_964425425.1 uncultured Gammaproteobacteria bacterium
TAGTACTTCGGTACCATCGTGTAGCGCAGCTCTCCCGCATACGCGCCAGCGGGTGTGGTATCGCTAATATTCATAATTACCGTAACGGTATAGGTCGTTTCTACTGACGATTGCGTTGAACGAGCAACAACATCACCAAAACGTAATGCATACTGGTTGGTGGTGTTATATGGCGCAACAGCAACTCCTGATCCACCTACCGGATCGGCTCCCACGATCGCAGGCACGGTATTCCCGGCCACATTAATACCAATCTGCTCAACGCCAATTGTTGGAGCCGCCGCGCTTGCCCCCATAGCATCAATACTGCTACCGGCGTCAGAGGTCGGTAAGATACCATTCACCACGATTTCGTATCCGCCAATACCTTCGTATGCGGCAGTAAAGGTATGCGTCTGATATGCCGTGGCCTGATTTGTCACCACGCCAAAATGAATGGGCGTCGTATTCACCGTAAACTGAATCGCTCCACCGCTGCTCGCCAACTCAGTAAATCCTGAATCTGATTCGTAGGTTGACGAGGTGATGGTGTCGCCCACAACAGGCTCACCAAAACTTGAGTCCATCGAATACGTCGGTGATGACAAAGAGCCGCCTCCTACGAGTGCATCAATAAAAATTGAGTAATTTGTTCCCGATCGCCCTTCAAAAGCCTGGAGATAGGTGATATTTAAGAAAAAGAGCACGGCAACAACGGTAATCTTGGTCGCTGATGAATAGAGTAATCCGTGAAACCCCCAGCGCACAAACCGATGATATCGTTTATGTTTGTCGTACGAGCACAAGAAGGTGCCATTCGCGTCTTTGCGGCAGTAGGTGCTGAAAAATTCATACTGATTACGATCAACGATGGCGGGCGTCAGCTTCAAAACATCAATGAACTTCTCCTTAACCACATACGAAAAAATCTTACGTAACAACACCAAGAGAAACAAGATGCTCACTGCAACAATCATCGTCGAAACAATGTTAATGAGCTGCAACCCATCCGCCAAAGTGCGATAGCTCAGGAGATGTTCAATAAATCGACCCCATGCATACGGCAATCCCAAAAATTCCCACACCGTGGGGTGCATAAAGCCACTCACATCAAGTGTTGACTCTGCAATTACGGAAGCGGTAAACGCCATGCGTCGTCTGATCGAATAAAGTAATAATCATACAGCATACCTTCATATGCTACCGTTAACAGATAGACCGGCTGCCCTTGCGCCGCTGCTGGCACCGCCGCACCACTCAACTGGCGCGCCTGCGTCAGCACCAACTCCTGCGTTGGCACTTGACCGTTACCGGTTGCGCGCACCGTATCACGCAATGCTTCATATGCTGCCGCATAGAGCCCTGCATCAAAGACCACATCATCACGCGTCGCGCGCTCATCGACACGATACAGAACCGGCAACGGTAGCCGGGGATGCGTAAAACGCAGCATATCACCCGTCACAACATGTGAAAAGGCGTATGGCGTAGCATCGTCAAAGCGAAGCGAGCGTTCACCAAGCGTAATGTAGAGTGGTTGCTCAAGCGACGTCTCAAGCACGGGTCGTACAAACCCTTCGTACGTAAACGGTGTTGGCATCTGCGTCTCTCTCGTCAATCGTTCAAATGAGCGGCGGAGCACTCCCGTGCGCTGATCAACCCAAAACATCGTCAGCGTTGCAATAACAATCACACCCACGCCAATCAACAAAGCATTGC
>CAYRMM010000056.1:0-1762 GCA_964425425.1 uncultured Gammaproteobacteria bacterium
GGTTAATGACAAAGCGGATATTTGCCGGTGTGTAGGGCTCATAGCGTTTGGTGTTGGGATACCGCTCGCGTAAAGAACGGATTTTTTCAAAGAGACGCGCCTCTGAGTAATCGCGCTGTGAGAGGTAGTCCAAAAGCTTTGCTTTGAGGTGCTGATACCCGGGAGTTTCTTCGAAGTTTTTTTCAACCATGATAGTTATTCAAACAGCAAGAAATCATGAATTCGGATAAAGGGGATATGATCGCCAAAATTTTCACTAAAGTAGGCGCTGTGAATAATGTGACCTTTTTCTGAAATGAGGAAATATGCGGGCATGAGGAGTAAGTCACCATCAACCTTACCTTGTCGAATTCCTGTTTGCGCGAATTGCTTGAGGTAGTACGGTAAGGTTGGTAATGTTTTAAGTGATTTTATGATCGAGCTGGTAACTCCATACAGGGTGTAAATTTTTTTCTCAGGATCAGGGATCAGAGGAAAGGGAGGGTTAAGTTGGGCGGGTTTACCAGAGGCGATGCCTTCTGCTGGTGATTGAATGAAGCAGAGTATTTCGAGTCCATCTTTATGGAACTTAGGGTATGCTTCAATGATTTTAAGTAGGCTGAGATTGCAAAAAGGACATCCTGCATAGCGAAGAAAGCAAATCATGAGTTTTTTACCGGCATAGTCGCGCAAAGCAATAGGATTTCCAAGATAATCTGTTGTTGAGAAGTCTGGTGCTTTTTGACCTGGTTGAAGCATACAGGAGAGAATAATTTTTTATGAGTAGAGATAGGGGCAGTGATCCGTGTTGCTTTTGGATGCAAAACCTATTACAATAACGAGGTATTATTTATAATTATAGTATACCATGAATACAAAACATTATCTGATATTTGCCGGATTGGCAGCAGTTGGCGTTATTGCCGCATTTGCGTTGCAACAACCATCATCAACGACTTCACCTGACTCACAGGCTGTCGAAGATGATGCGAGTTATACATTTTCATACGGTTCATACGAGGTAGTGCCTGAAGAGAGTATGATTGAAGCCCAAGGGCAAAAACCATTATTGAATAATTATATTGATACGGCAACCTTGCGTGTACAGAGCGGGGCTTTGTCTGTGAGTGAAGAATCCGTGAGTGGTGAAGTGGTGATTGATATGACGTCGTTGACTGCCGTAGCGACCGGGAAGAATGCCGGAGAAGAGATGTTGACGAGGCACTTGAAGTCTGACGATTTCTTTGCGGTCGAGCAATATCCGACGGCGACCTTTACGATTACGGGTATGAGCGAGGTGCGAGACGGTGGCGCAACGGTGACGGGAGATCTTACCATCAAAGGCATTACGCATGAAGTTGACGTGCCGGTGCAGGTGTTTGGGCGTGATGGGCAACCGGTTGTGCGCGCTGACTTTCAAATTGATCGAACGTTGTGGGATATTCGCTTTGGATCAGGCAAGTTTTTTGAGAATATTGGCGATAACCTGATTGACGACATGTTCACTATTCGCGCTGAGTTGGTGGGAAAGCGAGTGAATTAACCTGACATTAACACGATGGAAATTGGTATGCGAGAGCTGCATGCGCCACAATCATCTGCCCGAGTCTTCGCGGCTTTGATGGTATTGCTGGGCATTGTGGTGCTCGCATATTTTCGTTTTGTGATGGCTGGTCCCTTAGCCGTGTGCGCCATTGACTGTGCTGTTGAGCGGTTTAATGAGCAGACCAGTACCGTGAGTGTTGGATATGATGAAGAGCAGAGTATGCTGTGGGCGTCTGGT
>CAYRMM010000056.1:1772-5332 GCA_964425425.1 uncultured Gammaproteobacteria bacterium
GCTTTTGCTCACGATGAAATACTTTCTTTTGTGGTTGTGGCGGTTGTTGTTTCGTTTGCTGCCCCATTGCTACTCGTGCGTCGTGTTGTACAAGGAGTCCTGTCGATCGGCGTTTCGCCACCAGTGATGCTACTTTTACGCAGAGGGATTCGAGGAGGAAGGCTGTCGATGGCATAGTACGCGTATGGTTAAGTGTTCATTGTCTTTATCCATAACGTACTACTATGAAACAATACATATATACTGCCGTTATCGCGGCAGCCGTTTCGCTTGCCACGATGGGAGTGAATCAATTGGCATTTGAATCTTCTGATGATCAACGTATCTCTGAATACTACGCGACAGAGACCGCCGTTATGGTGAGTCCTCATGGTTTACGCAAACAGATGGACAAGGGTGATATGAGTTTTGTGTTGGTTGATTTGCGTAGTCAGGAGGAGTATGAACGTGAGCATATTATCGGAGCGGTTAATGTGCCGGCATATGCGAATCCTGACACATCGGCGTATGGCGATGTTGATCGTATCGTAAATTCATTTCGCGAACTGCAGGAGCTTAATCCTGGCAAAACAATTATCGTGTATTGCTATTCGATGCCGTGCATGACAGGGCGTAAAATTGGTAATATGTTGGCGCAGCACGACATCTACGTCAAAGAGCTTGGTGTGGGCTGGAATGAATGGCGTCATTTTTGGCAACTGTGGAATCACGAACATGAGTGGTCGGTGACACGAGTCGAAGACTACGTGGTAGCTGGAGCTGAACCGGGCGAGCCGCAAATTCGTGACTATACCGGGGGATGCGTCATTGATAATGAATTTGGCTGTTAAGTGAGGGTAGTGAGTAACACCGAGGTTGCAAGGCCTCGGTGTTTTTGTTTGCAGGCGAGGGTTGAAAAATCACACCCAATGGCGTATGATAAGGAGGCTTATATGAAGTATTTTTTCTCAGTACTCATCATTCTCGGGTTGGGCGCAGGGTCAGTATTCTACTGGAATACGCGCGCACAAACATCTGATAGGGGGGAGGTGCAAGATCAACAGAAGTCGGTTATTATCGAGCCACTTTTTGATACGCGGGCTGAAAAGATTGAGTCAGGTGATACGTTTGGAGTGATTATGGAGCGCGCGGGACTCTCGTCGACTACGATTGCGCAGTTGAGCGCGGCAGTGACGGATGTGTATGATATCGCTCGAATTATCGCGGGGCGAAGTTTTGTGTTGCATGAAGATCCACAGACGCGTGAGTTGCGTAAGGTGACGTATCAGGTGAACACGACACAAGAGCTTGTTATTGAAAAATTGGAAGACGAATGGATTGCCGAGGTTCGTGCGATCCCGTATGACATTGAGGTTGTTATGGATGAAGGTGAGGTGACCTCGTCGTTGTATTACGCGGCGCTTGATCGCGGTATTGATGAGCGTGCCGTGATCGCGTTTGCGGAAGTTTTTCAGTGGACGGTTGATTTCGCTATGGATGTGCGTGTGGGTGATACCTTTCGATTAATCTATGAGAAGCGGTATCGTGATGGTGAGTATGTCATGCCAGGAAGAATCCTGGCGGCTGAGTACGTGAATGCCGGTACGCCATACTACGCGTTTTACTTTGAGGACGGAGAGGATTCCAAGGGGTATTTTGATGAGCACGGTGACTCTGTGCAGCGTGTCTTTTTGAAGGCACCGGTTGAGTATAAATACATCACTTCAGGATTTACGACGGGTTCGCGCTATGTTGAGGCATTTGATACGTTTACCGGGCATCGTGCGATTGATTATGCCGCGCCGACCGGTACGCCGGTTCGTGCGGTTGGTGACGGGACGGTCGTTTTTGCGGGCTGGCATAAGTTTTTCGGCAACTTTGTGTCTATCAGACATAATGAAACCTACACCACTAATTACGCGCACAACTCAAAGCTGTATGTCTCGTACGGCGACAAGGTGAAGCAGGGGGATACAATTGCGGCAGTCGGCTCTACAGGTTTTTCAACCGGCCCACATTTGCATTATGAGATGGTGAAATTTGGGACGAAAATTAATCCGCTCGAAGAAGAATTCCCTTCGAGTGAGGCAGTAAGCGAAGAGCGTCGCGAGCAGTATTTTGAAGCGATTCGAGGATACGCTCAGCAGCTAGGGATTGAAGTTGGTAGGTAAGCGTTTGACCATTGCTGATGAGCGGGTATACACTATGACTATGAACATACAGAGCTTTATGCAGAGAAGTTTGATCGCGATATTGGCGTTATTCGTCACTTTTTTGCTGTGCGCTCCTCTGATGCAACATGGGCATGTGCCATGTGCTGGCATGGAGTTTACGTGCTCAGTAGTGCGATTTATTGAAGCGTTGGACGATGTTGCTATGACGCCGTCATCATTTGTCGCGGCCGCTGCGTTATATGCCATCGGCTTGTTGGCAATGCTCCGTCTTTTGGTTGCATATGGACCGGTACCGTTACTCATTGAGGCGCCACCTCAATTTCGTCGGCGACGTGATTTTCATACGGTGCAACTTTTTTCCAGGGGGATTGTGCATCCCAAGTATTACTCACTTCACGGATAATTGTTCTGTGATCTGAGTAATAAAAAATATAATGACACAAAAAACGATTGAACTCGAAATTACCGGGATGACGTGTCAAAGCTGTGAAGTGCTTCTCGAGCGCAAACTGAAGGAGATTGAAGGAGTGCAGAAAGCGACGGTGCGTCATAGTGCTGGTACAGCGCGTCTTCGCGCAAACCGTGATATTCCCACGGAAGAATTTGAAAGCGTTATTAATGATGGGCACTATCAGGTGACCTCAGTTAACGGTGATCGGATACTTGCAGATGTTGCCGGCAAGCGATTAACTCCTCAGGAGTATGTTGAAATTATTGTGATGGCGCTGTTTGTGATTGGACTCTACTCATTTTTGAGCAATAATCAGATACTGCCTGAGTTTGCGCGTATTGGAGATGGGATGACATTGGGGGTCGTGTTCCTTGTCGGGATTGTCGCTTCGCTCTCGACATGCCTTGCGGTGACGGGAGGACTTGTGGTTGCGGTCACTGCTCGTCACGCACAGCGTCATGCAGCACAGTCACTTGAACATCGGTTGAAACCACAACTGTTCTTTAACGCAGGTCGTATAGCAGGGTATGCCGTGCTGGGGGCTGTGTTGGGAGGGGTTGGTTCTGCACTTGCTTTGTCGCCGATGATGAGTGGTTTGATTTCACTTCTGGCCGGCATTGCGATGGTGGTACTCGGAACTCAAATTCTGGGGATATTTCCTGTACTCCAAAAGCTTAAAATTCCACTGCCCAAAGGTATTGCGCACAAGGTCCATGACCTTGCTGAAAGTGATTCGCCCTGGGCACCCGGATTGTTGGGTGCGGGAACATTCTTCTTGCCTTGTGGATTTACGCAAGCGCTCCAACTCTTTGTTTTGAGTAATGGTGGTGTGCTTGAGGGTGCGCTGATCATGGGGACATTTGCACTGGGAACAGCACCGGTGCTTCTTGGATTAGGTGTTGTTTCGGGTATTGGCTCGGTAGCTCTACGGACATATTTGTTGCGTATTGCGGGTA
>CAYRMM010000057.1:0-5228 GCA_964425425.1 uncultured Gammaproteobacteria bacterium
TGATCCTCATGGTAGTTTGGTTGAGTCAATTTTGGAAAACATCCCCAAAGAGCGTCGTGATGATGTCATTTACTTTGATCCATCAGATACGGAGCGTCCGTTTGGGTTAAACATGCTCGAATATGATTTTAATAAACCAGAAGATAAAATTTTTGTAGTTAATCAGGTGTTTGATATTTTCGATAAGCTCTACGACCTTAAGGCGACGGGTGGCCCGATGTTTGAGCAGTACATGAAAAACGCCTGCATGTTGATCATGGATGATCCAGAGTCGGGGTCAACGTTGATGGAGGTGCCGCGCGTCTTAGCGGATGATGATTATCGTGCCTACAAACTTTCAAAATCACGAACGCAAGTGGTGAAAGATTTCTGGGAGAAAGAAGCGCAAAAGGCGGGTGGTGAGGCGTCGTTGCAAAACATGGTGCCGTACCTGACCTCAAAGCTGACGCCCTTTATCGCCAATGATTTGGTGCGCCCGATTATTGCGCAGCAGACTTCAACGCTTGATTTCGCCGATGCCATGAATAATGGTAAAATTTTATTGATCAAACTTTCAAAAGGTAAGATTGGTGATATCAACGCCAACTTGCTGGGTATGATCATCATCGGAAAGATTTTGCAGGCTGCGTTTGGTCGTGTGAATATTCCCGAAGAGCAGCGTAAGGATTTTTTCCTGTATGTTGATGAGTTTCAAAACTTCCTCACACCAGCGATTAATACCATCTTGTCAGAGGCGCGTAAGTACCGTTTGGGCTTAATCATGGCGCATCAATTGCTGGGGCAGTTGGAAGTGCGTGGTGATGACTCGATCCGCAAAACAATTTTTGGTAACGTGGGTACGAAGATCGCTTTCCGTATTGGTGTGGAGGATGCGGAATTTATGTCAGAAGAAATGAAGCCGGTCTTTGGTCCGTATGACCTGATGAATATGCCGAAGTTTCAGTGCGCGGTGAAGCTGCTCATTGATAACGCAAATCCGCCGCCATTTACGCTCAAAGTACCCTGGCTCGGAGATTTTACCACGCCGGATCCGCAGTTTGCCGTAGAGCTCAAAGAACTTTCCAAGCAACGATATGGTAAAAGTAAGGATGCAATTGAACAAGAGTTACAAGATCGTCGAAAATTCGGTGCACGGCCCGAAGGATCCTCAGCCAAAAAAGAAATTACCCTTGAAGATCTCTTCGGCTAATGCCGGTTGGTCGCAAGGAGCAAAATAAAAACAAAACTATGCCAAAAGATATGTTCGAAGAACAACAGCCGCAATCACCGGCAACTGCCAAGATGGCGATTGCGCGCAAAGCACTCCAGACGATTCACCAGTCATTGGGACATGTGATTGAATTACTTGAAGTTGAAGAAGATCACGACGAAGCAGTGCGTGAGTTGCGGCTTATTACACAAAAATTACAAGATCTCCACGGTTCTGGTCCGGGCGCTGATTATGTCGTCGAAGGAGTGTTTGATGGCGAGAAGATGATTGCGCAGGACGGTTCGGTATATGAAGTACCGGCAAATTACGCCTCAAAATCAAAGTTATTAGAAGGTGATATTTTAAAGCTTACGATCAATAAAAAGGGTGATCGTATCTTCAAGCAAATTGCGCCGGCGCAACGTACGCGCGCTGTTGGAACCTTGGCGATTGATGACGTGTCGGGTAGTTATTATATTATGGTTAATGAGCGGGTATACCGTGTTAATCCTGCTGCGGTAACGTATTACCGCGGAGAGATTGGTGATGAGGTTGTCGCCTTAATTGCCGAAGAGGGTGGATCATGGGCGGCAATTGAGAGTATTATGAAGCGCTAAGAAGCCTCATGGGTGAGTTGCGAGAAGCATTAGTATGTTATGTACCGGGGTATCGGCGCGCACCGTTACTATTTGTGGTAACGATTATTGTGGTATTTGTGATGGGTGCGGCTGTCGCGGCTGATGACGCAGTACCGGGTGATGTGTTATTTCCACTTGATCAAGGATTGGAGTGGGTGCGTCATGCATCGGTGCGCACACCGCAAGAGCGCGGTGAGTTTGCGGTTGACCGTGCGCATGAGCGTGCGCTGGAGTTGTCGCGCATACGAAGTATGACGGCAGAAGCGGGTGAGTCACGCGGCAATGAGGCACTCGCCACGGAATTAGTGAGTAGTGCGATGACGGACGCGCAGGAGCTGGTGAATGAGCTGAGAAATACCTTCCGTGCCGCTGATGCGCCGATCCCCGAATGGCTTATTCGTGAAGAGCAGCGATTGACACTCCTTCGTAACCGGTTAGAAGGGGTTGTGCCGCAGGATGTGGAGAAGTCTTCAGCGACAACAGAATCATCGGGAATTCGGCAGTATCTGGGGAATTAAATGAGCAGAAGGTCGCTTGACACTGCTCATTTTTTGTCCCGAGGAGTCTATTTGATTTAAACATCTTCATGGGGTACAATGGCGATATGTCAGAAACATTGTATCGCAAATATCGACCCGCGACATTCGCGGAACTCACCGGTCAGCAGCATGTCAAAATAACACTGCAAAATCAGCTGACCTCAGGTAAAATAGCGCACGCCTATCTGTTTACTGGACCACGCGGCGTGGGGAAGACGACGACAGCTCGTCTGTTTGCTGCTGCGTTAAATTGCCCGGATGGCTCAGACTGCGAGACGATTATGCGCGGCAAAGATATTGACGTCATTGAAATTGACGCGGCGTCGCACACGAGCGTTGATAATGTTCGTGAAAACATTATCGAAAATGCTCGCTTTACGCCGCAACGACGTCCCTATAAGATTTTTATCATCGACGAGGTGCACATGCTTTCAACAGCTGCTTTTAACGCGCTATTGAAGGTGCTTGAAGAGCCGCCGGCAAAAACAATTTTCATCTTAGCAACAACAGAGTTGCACAAAGTTCCGGCGACGATTGTGTCGCGCTGCCAGCGCTTTGATTTTAAGCGCATTCCTGCAGCTGCCATGATTGAGCGATTAGAAACAATCGCGCAAGCAGAAGGCGTGCGTGTCGACAAAGAAGTGCTTGCAAGCATCGCGGCAACGTCTGAGGGATGTTTGCGTGACGCGGAGAGTATGCTGGGTCAGATTATCGCGCTTGGTGAGCGAGAGATTACGCTTGATGTCGCGTCGCTCATTTTACCGCAATCAACAATGCAGTTTGGCATGAAGCTCATTGATGCAATCGCACGCAAAGACGCACACGCGGCATTTGATCACATCGCTGATTTTGTTGATCATGGAGGTAATGTTGCGCAATGTATGCAGGAGTTAATTGAGCTTTTGCGATTAATGATGGTTGTGCAGGTGACCGGGGAGGTGAAGCATCTCAGTGGTGTTGCTGACGATATCGCGCAGGAGCTTCTTCGTTTGAAGGAAGTGCTTACCAGCGGAGAGATTGTGGCGATGATTGATATGATAAGTCAGAAGCGATTAGACGTGAAACACGCGTTTATTGCCCATTTGCCATTAGAGATTGCGGTCTTGCGTATTCTTGAACGAGGTGCCGCGCATTCGACACAACCGGCGATGAGTGCTCGCCCACAAGCGACACCGCCTGCTCAAAAAAAAACTCTTGACGAAGCGGTAGTTCAGCAAACAGCAGAGGCGCAGGACAAACCCCCGGTACGCGTTATTGAATCAGCCGTTTCGGCGCACCAATCGCAGCCTGAGACATCGCCGCACGTTACTGCTGATGTAAGCGGGGAGGCGGTGATATCGCTTGATGCGATTAAGCGTAAGTGGAATGAGCTGTTGGTAACGTTACAGCGCGATAATCCTTCATTGGTGCTGATTCTCAAGACGGCAGAACCATTGCGGGTGCAGGGGAATGTGATGACGATTGGATATAAGTATCCATTCCATAAAGATCGTGTGATGACCGGTGATTCATATGACACGCTGTGCTCAATCTGTTCGACGGTGTACGGTGTACATCTTGCGTTGCAAGGCGAGGTGCTTCCATCAGACTACGTCTCTGAATTTATTGCCGAGGTGACAAGTGATGATGAGGTGGAGTTTGTCGCTGATACGGTTGTGGCAACAAACACAACATCTATTATTCAGGATGCAACACCACCGCAAACGACCTTGAACGACGCACCGCGCGCTGAAGAGCCAGAGCCCCAAGCTGATGCGCTGATCCATAATTTAGTACAGGCATTCGGAGGTCGCATCGTAGAATAATTTCTATCAACTATCGACCATTTACCATTAACGAGCTTTTATGACTCAATTTACTGATCCAATCGGCCATATCGACGAACGCCCATGGGGGCGTTACATTGTACTTGATCAAGGTAATGACTTTCAGGTCAAGCGCATCGAAGTAGATCCAGGGAAGCGATTGAGTTTGCAGTCGCACAACCACCGCAAAGAGTATTGGCTCATTATCAGTGGTCAGTTTGAAGTTGAGATTGATGACCGTAAAGATGTGTATGATGCGGGTGATATGATTTTTATCCCAATGGGTGCGAAGCATCGCCCTAAGTGCATCTCAGAAGAAAAAGGTATTTTCATCGAAGTCCAGCACGGCGAAAATCTCCGCGAAGACGACATTGTGCGCTATGAAGATGATTACGGAAGAGTGTAGAGTTGTCAGGCTTGAAAAAAATACCCCCACTTGCTATACTACGGCTACTTATTGATGGGGTATAGCCAAGCGGTAAGGCAGCGCCATATCATTCGATATGGCAAACCATATCTCGATATGGTATAGGTTCTGGCCTGCCATGTCGCATGACATGGTCCCGCCAGAGGTTGATTATCAAACCACAACAAAGTACTTTGTGTATATTCTATTTCTAAGTAATGGAACGCTGTATACTGGCTATACTGAGCGTTTAGAGGATCGCCTCAAAGAACATCTTGATGGAAAGGTTGCTTCAACCGCGCCGCATAGGCCTTTAAAGAGGATCCATTATGAAGTGTATGCATTGCAAACAGATGCATTGAGAAGGGAGAAGTTTTTAAAAACAACAGAAGGCAAAAGGCTTCTGAGGAAACAATTGAGAGACGTTTTGAGGGAATTACAATACGATGGGGTATAGCCAAGCGGTAAGGCAGCGGGTTCTGGTCCCGCCATCGTGGGTTCGAATCCTACTACCCCAACACAGAACCAGAAACTCGAGATAGTATCGTATCTCGAGTTTTTGTTATAGCGCAAAGTTACGGTTCTGAGTGTGGGGTAGAGCAGGCAAAGCTGTTTGCCTGCGTTAGGATGAGAAGGCCGGAGCGTTGCGTG
>CAYRMM010000058.1:0-5203 GCA_964425425.1 uncultured Gammaproteobacteria bacterium
GTTCAAATGGTTCGTGCAAAACGCGCTGCAATGCGTCTTCACGTGATAAAAGATTTCGTTTGCTATACATAGTATTATCCATTATATCCCTGCACGCGAATCACCTGCACCGGGCAAGCAGCCGCGGCGTCAATCACATCAGGAATTTCATCTTCATCAATCTGCGCGACCATGAATTGATCTCCTTTCCACTGAGCTCCGCGCAAATCCGCACGACCATCAGTCGTATTCATGCTCCAGGTGTGGCCTGCCAACAACTCGCATGAGCCACAGCCAATGCAGTCATTGCGCTTATGTGATACGGTTCGTTTTTTAGTTCCCATAGTGTTGCTCCTCCGCACGGTCAATCAACAGGTACATTTTATCATTTTTACGCAGATACTCCTCAACCGGGAAGGTGAGAATGTCACCTTTGCGCGCAATCTCGGCAGCCTCGCCATTCACGCGCACCTCGCGAATCGTATCGCGATACGCGCCCGTCGTCACACCCGTGATCGAAAAATGATCACCCGCCTTCACCTCACCCGTTTCAACCGTTACTTCAGCAACCTGCGCTTCAGGGAAATAGTGCGTGACGCGTCCAATATACACTTTTTCTTTGGTCGCTTGCGAACCGTAAACATGTGAATACTCGCCAAGCTCTTTGCCCAAATAAAAGTTCCCTTTTGAAAGTCCACGGTTAAATACTTCTTTCAGAGCATCAAAGTATCCTTCAATTTTTTCTGGCGTGTAGGTTCCTGCCTCAATATCAGCAAGTGCTTGCTTGTAGGTTCTCACGACGGTATCAACATATTCAGGTGATCTACCGCGACCTTCAATTTTCCATACCTGCACTCCGGCCTCCAAAAGCTTATCAGCAAAATCAATCGTGCAAATATCAGCCGCGCTCATCACATACTGATTATCAATCACGAGTTCTTTGCCCGTTTCAACATCCGTTACCTTATATTTGGCACGACAGTTCTGCTTGCACGCGCCACGATTTGCCGACGAATTGTAGGTGTATAAACTCATGTAGCAACGTCCTGACTGCGCGACACAGAGGGCTCCGTGCACAAACGCTTCAATTTCCATCAAGCGCCCCTCATTACCCATCAGTTGCTCTTCACGAATCTTAAGCGCAATCGCTTTGATCTGCTCGAGCGTCAGCTCGCGTGCCAACACGACGCGATTGGTCATCGAAGCAAAAAATTTCACCGACTCATAGTTTGAAATGGAAAGCTGTGTTGAAATATGCACGGGCATACCGATCTCATTGCAGTACTGCAGCGCCGCAAAGTCAGAGGCAATAATCGCGTCAATGCCATGTTCTTTGGCAGCATCAATGATCGTGCGCATGATCGCAAGATCATGTTCGTACAACAGCGTATTAACGGTTAAGTACGCAGTGATTCCAGCCTCATGGCAGCGCTTGGCGATTTCACGCAAATCATTAATCGTAAGGTTGTTTGCCGCCTTAGCTCGCATGTTCAGCTGCGTGATACCAAAATAAATACTATCAGCCCCAGCCTTAATCGCTGCCGCCAAACTTTCATAGCTTCCCACAGGAGCCATGATCTCCGCATCTGAAGGTTGTATCAAATAGTTCATAGAATGCCTGTAAAATACCCGAAAAATAGAGCGCTGTCAATTCTGCGAAACAAAAACGCCTTATCACTCGAACCGAGCAGATAAGGCGTCTTCATGACCTACGTTGAGGATAGTCGTCCATTGTTACTCATTATGGATTAACACGCTTTTGGAAATACGCATTGTAATGAATCAAGGCCACAATTGTGCCAAGTGCGCATCCCACAGCATATGCAGCGATCAGCCAGAAATTGTTGATATCATTTACTATCCTCTGCAAAACATAGTACCAGACCAAGACATTAATCATGGTGAAGATACCACTTGCCACTATCATGGTTTTGGTGACCGTTTTGGTCCAGATAGTGACGAGGTACATTTCAATAATGCCTATAATAAATAAGCTCATATGTTTGCAGATTATGTGTTGTGTTTATGTTCGACCTTTTGCCCATTTCTAGGCAGAAACTCATTATAGACTAAGATTAGGTAATTGTCAAGTAACAAAAAAAGCCCCGGATGGGGCTCTGCTACACTCCTCTGACTATGCTTTGGGATATAATTTTTCGACAACCTCACCATCTTCGAGCTTGTAGACCTCAATTGCTAGCACTGGGCAGGCCATCGCGCCATCCATATTTTCATCTTTGAGCTCATCAAGAATGATATACTCCTCGATAATTTCTCCGTGATCGTTGTATACTTTTTCGCCGCCGATAATGGACACTTTACCGTCAGGTGTTTCTTCCCACAACTGTGGGTCGAGTGCCGAGCAGGCAAGCGCACCAATACAGAGATCGCGCTTGAAGACAATTTTATATTGAATCATAGAAACTGGTGTATAGTTAATGGTAAATAGTCGATGGATAGTAAGATCGTCCTTATAGTAGCAAATACATTTCGATTACTCAACTTTAAAAGACATGCACCACGGTGCCGACATCAGCCCATTCATACAACGGCTGCATTTTACCGACAGGCACGTTAACACAGCCCGTGCTCACGTTAGCAATACCAAAATCATGATGCCAATACGCCTGGTGAATATAATCTTTCCAGCCATGAGCAAAAGCAAACTCAAGGTTATAGGGAGTATTCGGGTAGCCATAATAATGTTTGATCGGCACTTTGCTCTTCACCGCAAACTCACCGCGCGGCGTCTCCCATCCTGCACGACCAGAAGAAATAGCAAACGAATCAAGCGTGACATTTCCGTGATAATACGTCAGTCGAAAGTTATCAATATCAACTTCGATACGTTTAACGACACGCGTTGGCGTAGGATCAGTCGGCGAATAGCCATGACGAACCTCCTCGCCGTCGAGATACCCATCACCATCGGTATCGGCGATTAAAAGATTGCTGCCGAGTTGAATTTCAAACCAATCATTCAATCCGTCGCCATCGGTGTCGGCCTGCAGTAATGTGGTGCCATTACCATGCCACGGCGAATAACCGTTTGCAATCTCAAGGCCATCGGCGTATCCATCTTTATCAGTGTCAGGATGATCCCAAAATGTTTGATAGATCGCCTTTTCTTCATAATCAGTCAGCCCGTCACCGTCGGTATCCCGCTCCATATCAGGATTCACCGCAAGCGCAAAAGAAGCGAACGTGAGTACGCCTGCGATACTAAGCATGATAATAGAAGGGCGATAGTGCATAAGCAAACAAAAAAACGGCACGGTTGCCGTTTCATCTGATAGTATCAGTATAGCACGTTTTTAATGCAAATGCAAGTAAAAAACCCCGTTGAACGGGGTTTTTGTTACTTCTTGCGTGACTTCCAGGTTTTCCCACGAACTTTGTTCTGAGCGCTTGCCTTGTTATCGTAACGCTTCAACTTTGGGATTTTCATACCTTTCGACGGAAGTTTTTTGCTCGAACGATTACTGCTTTTTCCCATAGATAGTATTAATTCTTGGGGAGACTATACCACGGCATGTGTAAATTAGCAAGTAACCTGCATCTTCTTGAATACGATGGATCTCATTCGTATCCATTCGCATTATTCGTAGATTCGTAGCATTTGCATTATTCGCGTATTCGCAGTAATTAAAAAACCGCCGAGCTGAATCACGGGGAAAACCGTGAACGCTCGACGGGGAGGTCAATATCTGGCGCTTCGCGTACTATGAGGCGTATGCTCCCAAGGAACGCGCCAAGGAACGATTGCGTGGCGCATACTGCATGAGATGCGGGACTGCCTCGGGGGAGAACAGCTCTTTGGCCGGCAACAGCTCACTGGCGGCGATCACCTTCATGACGAAGGTGCCGGTAATCACCGGAACGGCGATACCGTAGCAGTTGAGCGTCGCCTCGACTTCGGTGTCGGGATAGATTTGCTCGCCGGCCATGATGCGCGCGATCTCTTCATCGCTTTCCCAGCCGTCGCGCTTGACCATGGCTTTGGCCAGCACCACGCCCTCTGACTCCCAGGTGTAGATGTCGTGATCGACGCACACCTGCAAGTGTACCGGGAATTGGCGTAGGTAGCCGATGAGCTGTTCTTGTGTCTGTGATGAAATGTCCATTATGTGTCCCCTCCTGGAACAGGTTGAAAGAAAACTATAACCAAAACATCGCCCTTCTCGCTGCAGTAACCTCCTGTTTCTCCGTTTTGGACGATGTTCCTATCGTACGAATTTTAGACATTACTGTCAAGCGCCGTGACGTTACTGTTTCATCCCAATACCTTTGCGCAGCAAATACGCAATAGTACTGTAGAGCACCACCGTAAAGAGCAGAAGCATGCCAACGCCAACCGGAACGGCAATATCAGAAATCCCCAAAAATCCAAACCGGAAAACATTAATCATGTATAAAATCGGATTAGCCTTTGAGACTATTTGCCACAATTCCGGCAAAACGCTCACCGAATAAAAGACTCCTCCCAAATACGTCAGGGGTGTCAACACAAAAGTCGGTACGATGGAAACATCATCAAATTTCCGTGCATACACCGCATTCACCATTCCCGCCAACGAAAAGACGACTGCTGTCAAAAAAATGACGAGCGCCACCAACCATAGACTATGAATAGCCAAGGGCACAAAGAGTAACGATACGACGGTAACAATAAGTCCGACAAGAATACCGCGCGCCACACCCCCCAAAACATACCCCCAGATAATCACCCAGTTGGGCGTTGGCGAAACCAATAACTCTTCAATGGCGCGCTGGAACTTCTGCCCAAAAAATGAGGATGAGACATTTGAGTACGCATTCGTAATCACCGCCATCATGATCAGCCCCGGCACGATAAATTGCATATATGAGTAGCCGTTGATCGGCTGTACCTGTGAGCCGATGAAGGCGCCAAAGATCACAAAGTAGAGTGTCATAGTAACCGCTGAGGGCAACAACGTCTGAGGCCAGATGCGTAAAAATCTGCTCACTTCTTTGCGAAGGATGGTATATAAAGAAATTAACTGTTCGTGCAAACTCATGCTGATGTAGTCAATGAGATAAATAACTCTTCAAGGCGATTTGACTTGTTGCGCAATGAAACAACTTCAACGCCTTGCTCGTGCAATTCCATAAACACATGCGTCAAACTATACCCTTTGGGCACTTCAATATGCAACGTCGTGTCATCAAGTAAATACCCGGTCGCTACTTTCAATCTCGGCGG
>CAYRMM010000059.1:0-5076 GCA_964425425.1 uncultured Gammaproteobacteria bacterium
GCACAACATGTGAACGCAGCAAACGACCGCCCATGCCAGTGACCGTATAATCAATCGCGCCCAACAAACTACCCCGCTCTTCAAACGTATAGTTATTTACCAGTAACTCCAAGTTGCGCATCGTTGCACGATCAAGCAGCATCTGCCCTGAAGCGATGTACAACTGCACCGAGCAGATGTGCGCAAGCGCATTCTTTTGGGTTTCAGCAATATATCGTACAACAAGCGCTGTCGCTGCAATTGCACTCGCGTGCTCCCGAGTCAACCCAAAAGAATCAAGTGACGCGACATGAAACGTTGCTGCTAAAAATTCCTCATCTCGCTGAAAACCGCTCACAAGATATTCATGCGTATATGACACCGCCTCAAGTTCGCGCATCAACACAGCATCAGTTACAATTTTTTGATTGACAATAATCTCAACCGGCTGCAACGCGGCCAGCTCATCAAGGAGCGCCGTTCGTGTCGCCAGTTCTGTCACACGACACGTACCCGTTGTAACATCAACAACACATAAACCATACACTCCTTTCTCCTCGATAATTCCGGCGAGAAAGTTGTGCTGTTTTGTAGCAAGCACTGTTGTGTCAAATGTTGTTCCCGGCGTAACAACACGAACTACTTCACGCTCCACTAATCCTGCGCCGTTGGGCTCCGTCACCTGTTCGCAGAGCGCCACCTTCTTTCCTGCTTGCGTCAACTGCGCAATATATCCCTCCGCTGCATGATGCGGCACGCCACACATCGGCGTCTCATGTTCAGTCCCCTTGTTGCGGGCAGTAAGTGTAATATTTAAAATCCGCGACGCCTCCTTAGCGTCATCACCAAACATCTCGTAAAAATCACCTAATCTGAAAAAAAGAATACAGTCACCATACTGCTTCTTGAGCGCATTATATTGCTGCATCATCGGGGTCGCCATGCGCCTATTGTACCATACTCGCGTTTTTGCACAACAAACAAAAAAGGGGTGTCCTACGACTACCCCTGGAAGGTTCGAAGCCATCGATTACCGCAGTGCAGCTCGAGAAAATCAGGGAAAATTGCCTGAATCAACATCCCCTGAAATGAACAATGATCCAAAATATTACCGGCAGGAAGACCGAGTTCAAGAAGTCGCTGCGAAAGCCTTCGGTCTGACGTGAAGACCTGCACCTCGCTCAATTGAACCTCCGCATCGATAAGCCCCTGCACTGAACTGACGATCTCCTCGTCTGCAGCGCCCTTGCCACGAGCATCACGCTTCGTAGCGTACATAACGTGCAAGCGACCGTCCATCGCCGAAAAGCTTGGTCGATCATAGAGCCGCTTGAACGTGGGGTCAAAGACAATGGTGATACTGAGATGCTGCTGGATGCCCAGCAACTGACAACAGAGTTGTACAAGTGTTTTTTGCGCCGGAAAACTGAAGTTACCTTGCAGCACATTAAAGCCGTCAATGAACCAGGTTTGTGGCGCGCGCTGATGAGTCATGCGCTACCTCCAAAAACGTAATGACGAACCATACCACCGAAGGATCACGCTGTCAACCCTTGCCTCCAAAAGCGTCCATCAGTTCATGGTAGAGCTCATCGTGATCAATCGAGTCGATTGCCGCCTGCTTTGCCGCCGCCTCATCTTCGACACGCACCTCAACGGGTCGTGTTCGTTTATGAAGGCGAGCAGAAAACTCGGCCAGCGAAAGAAATGTCGGGCGCGCAGAAATCATACGTCGAATCCGTCGGTCGTCAGAAACAACCGTCATCGAGTTACTGCGAACGTGTCCGTTCACAAAGTCAATGATCGCATCATCCGCGTCACGTCCATCAATTTTCTCCACCCAAACAATCGTGAGTCGAGCGTCTCCTTCATCAGCAAGTCGCGCGTTAGGCGGCAACCCATCAAAATAGAGACGGATTGGTTGCTTTGCGTGAAACCGATGCAACTCGGCAAGAAGCCACCGAATATTGGATTCAGAACGATCTCTACCGAAATGACCAAGTAGATTGTTGCCATCAATAATGAGCATAGGAAACCTCCTTACCCGATACTATCATACAACTGAGAAAGCGCAATTCCTGTCGCCACCGCAGCATTGAGCGACTCAGCCCCTGAGACTCCATCTAGAGTATATACACGATCAACATGATCCAACACTTGCTGAGACACACCATGCGATTCACTTCCCACCACCAACGCTGTGCGTGAAGTGAAATCAGGTCGTTTCGTGCTCCCACTTAATGCTAGGGCAATAACGGTATACTGTTTTTGCTGTAAGGTTGTGACAATTTCTATAAGATCTGCTTCTTCATGACACGCTACGCGAAAGAGCGAGCCCATAGCCGCTTGAATAACTTTCGGGTTGTAGATATCAACGCAGCGCTTCCCCAAAACAACTTGACGCACACCATACCAATCCGCGGTACGAATAATTGTGCCCACATTGCCGGGATCTTGCAGCGCATCAAGTACCAGTATTGGCTCGTCCATTCGCAACGATGCTGGCTCGCGCTGTTCAATCACCGCTAAGCAGCCAGGTGGCGTTGTCATCGTTGAAATCTGAACGTACTCTTTTTCCTTGATGACGGTCACCGGAACACGGCGAGCACTTGCATCACGCATAAGTTGCTGAGCAACTGGCTCCTGCGCGTGTGAACCACTGATATATAAAGCAACAACGCGCTCTTTACCTGCAAGGGCTTCCGCAGCAATCGTAAAACCTTCCGCAAGATACAATCCTTGCGCGTCGCGATGCTTTTTTTGCTGCAGTAAACGCAACTGTTTTAACGCCCCTTTGGTAATACTCATACTGTTTAGTAATCACTTATAACATACACGTTACGAGCGTTCCACGAAGCAAACCCGTAACCACCAGCATCTTCAATTGCTCGGATTTGGGCCTGTACGAGCGGGCGGTTATACACCGCACCAATGTCAAAATCTTGGATCCAGGGACGAATTTTTGCGCGATTCAAGGGAACCTGTTCCACACGCTCACGGGCCTTCACGACCCCCGGATAGAGCACCTCATACGGATGCTCGGCAGGATTGGCAAAACCATAAAAGCCCGATGGATAGTGTGATGGATACATCATCGGCATAATGTAGTCAAAAAACGGCGCCGCGTCTTCAATGAGCTGCCCAATGCTCATATCATCTTCACGGATGGTGGTCAGTCCAAACAAATCCGCTGACAGATACACCGGCTCATCCTTCATGCCTTCATACAGACGGCCAAAAAATCCTGCCACAATTTCATGTCGAGCAAATGAACCGTCCCAGTTTTTAAAACGCATACGACTCAACGGGCCATCTGACGGAAATCGAATATAATCAAAATTAATCTCATCAAAACCAAGCGCAACAGCGTCTTGTGCCAAAGCAATATTATAATCCCACACCTCCTCAATCGTGGTGTCAACCCACGTCAACCCTTTCCAATCATGCCACAAACCACCTGCGCTATCCTGTACTGCCCACTCAGGACGTGCCTGCGCAAGCGCGGGATCTTGAAACACCGTTTGTCGAGCAATGACATAAATATCCTGAGCATGGAGCTCTTCGATAAGCGCCTCAATATCAACCAACACGTCTTTACTGAGATTAAGTTCCTGCGCCAAAGGAACCGTCGTATCAAAATAGATGTGCCCCGTATAATCCTTAATATCAATAACAACCGCATTCAACTCTGTTGCGTTAATAATATCAATAATGCGCTGCATACGTTCGCGGTTCGCTGCGGTATGCGCCGTCACATAAAGCGCACGCACTTCTCGCTCAATAGGTTTCACGCGAACAGGCTCCGGTTCAACCGCAACCTCGTCCTCAAGGTCAATAGAGTCATTTTCTTGACTGTCTTCAGCAACCAAACTCCCCTGATCAGTTTTTTCTGGCTGTTTGGCAACCGGATCAGCATACACAACAAAGGCGGCCAAGACACAGAGTGCCACACCGCCAATGAGCGCTGAAATGAGGTTATTGAATCGATTCAAGGCCTTTGTTTTTATCGATGGTTAACGATGCATCAAAGGTTGGATACTGATCAAGTGACGTAATGGGAGCCCCGTACACGTAGTTGGTAAAATAGTAGTTTTGCAGGTCAATGACCTCAGCTCGATATGCTTCTCCATGTACCGCCTCTAAAATCCATTCATCAACAGGGGCGATCATATTGCGTTCAGTAACTAAGTAGACATTAAAATCGGTTGGCGTTTGCAAAAGATTACCTGGTTTAATCGTGACGTTACCTCCAAGTGGAATTTCTTGCATTTCTGCAAGTGGCATGACGCGCTCAACCTGATACTCCCCATACCACGAAACGAAGGTCTCTTGGGTTGGGAAAATATACCGCTTTCCGTCAGCTGCGAAATAGTACACCGAGCCATTCTCTTCCAGCTGAACAACTTTGCGCTGCTCTGCTTCGGAAGCTTGCTGAGTGAGAGTTTCGCGGTTTTCTAAGATAGCAGCAAGACGACCCTTATCTTCCTCTGATAAAGTTTCAATAACAGTTGCTGTATTATTGTGCGTACACCCCGTCACAACGATGAGCGCAAACGCACAAACGAGAATTCCAATTTTCTTCATATATTCTGATTATAGCAAAGGTTCCAACTTATTCAAGTTCAATTTTTAGGTTTTTTTCAATTTTTCGTTTATGCCCCAAGAGCTTCGAACGAGTCTCTCCAGCAACGAAAAATTCACAGATATGCTTGTGCCCAAACTTCGAAAGTCCGACCGTTGCCCCTGCTTTTTTATGTTGCGCAGATTTAAGCACCCATGGCTCTTCTGAAAGTTTTTTAAAACCCTTGAGTGATTTTAAGACCCCCTTTCGTTGAGGCCAAAATTTCAAAAAAACGATATGTTGAACTACTTTTGATTTAACAATTGGCGCGCGCCCAAGCTTGATTAACAAATCGTTCAAATAGTGACTGTATCCGTACGCATACGACAATAACTCTTGTCGATATCCGCCGATGCGGGCGCCAATCTCAACAATCTTAAAACCACTCTTCGTTCGGTAAAACTCGACATGCGCTGTGCTCGAGCGAATACCCAAGGCATGAATACTATCCTCAATAACATTACGAGCCGTGTCTC
>CAYRMM010000060.1:0-3995 GCA_964425425.1 uncultured Gammaproteobacteria bacterium
GCTCAGCAAGGCACGAAACTTACGGTTGTTGATGGTCATCAGCAACTTACTCCCGCGGTTCGTCATGTGGGTACATCGGTGACGGTTGGTGATTTGTTTTATAACGTGCCGGCGCGCAAAAAGTTTTTGAAATCAATGCAAACGGAATACACGAACTGTATCGAGGTGTTTAATCAACACTGCATCATTAACCATTCCATGAACTGGAAGTTACTTCATAATGGTAAAGTTGTCATTGACGCGCCGCGAACGGAGCGCCGTACTGATCGTATTCGACAGGTCTTGGGCCCAGACATTGCTGACAATATGTTACAGATGAACAATAAAGGGCCGATTACGCTGCATGCGTATATTGGTAATAAGCAGACGTTCCGTGCGTCAAAGAAATTTCAATACACCTACGTCAATAGTCGACCGGTTCATGATTATATGCTTGGGAAAGCGATCAAAGATGCGTTTAACTCGGTTGCGAGCGAACAGGCGCATCCGGCATTTGTGATTGATGTTGTACTTGACCCCGCACTTGTTGATGTGAATGTGCATCCGCGCAAAACAGAGGTGAAATTCCAAAATCCTAATGATGTCTTCAAACTCGTACGTGCTTCGGTTAAAAACCTACTTGTGCAAAACAACGTCCTCACCTCAACAGATTTAATTCATTCATATGCAGCAAAAAGCTATGAGCCTGTAGGGTCGACGGGATTTCTGTTTAAGCCAACGCACAACACTTCATCGTCTGACACAACGTTTCGCAAGCAATCGCTGCCGTCGTCCGCCTCGTACGTTCCGCGCGCAGCCTCGATGCCCACACCACCGGCACCACCAACACGATCAGCTGCGAACTCTCATCACACGCTACCAGCCAAACCTCACTGGAAAATTATCGGACAAATTCATAAGTCGTATATTATTGTTGAAAACGAAGAAGGGTTTTTGGTGATTGATCAACATGCAGCAGCAGAACGTATTAACTATGAAAAATTCCTTGCCGAGTATCAATCAAACGAACCAAAGAGTCAGAAGCTCTTGATGCCACTCACGCTCTCGTTGACGCATCGTGAAGTCGTTGTAGCTGAAGCTGCGCGAGACATTTTGACGCGTTTAGGGTTTTCGTATGAAGATTTTGGCGGTAATGCGATTGTCATTCACGCCGTTCCTCAGGACTTGGTGAAGATTGACATCTCACGACTCTTTAAAGGTATTATTGACGACCTTGATCAAGAGCAGTTTGATCATCTCCATAGCCTTGAAGAAAAGCAGCATCTTGCTGTGAAGTATGCCTCGTGTCGTGGCGCTATTATGTTCAATGACTCCTTGACGCCGCACGAACAACAGGCACTGATCGATCAGATTCGTGCCCTCGCACCAGATAAGTTGACCTGTTGTCATGGGCGTCCTTTTATGAAGCAGATCACCAAGACTGAGCTAGAAAAAGTATTTCATCGCTTATAAGTATGCTATACTAGAGGAGTATTTACTCATAGTTAGTCTCTTATGGCTCAGAAGAAAGCACGACCCGGATCTCAACAAAAAAACGCACCACTGTGTGATTTTCGTGGCATTTGCCGTGTTCCATTGGAACCGAATGAAATTGAAGCAGGTGGTGTTGAAATCCGACAGCTCTCAGACCTCTCGTGGCGTATTTTCCGCATCATGGGCGAGTTCGTGAGCGGATTTCAGTTCCTCTCAAATTTCAGTAAAGAGATCACCATCTTTGGATCGGCGCGTTTGAGCCCCGACTCGAAGTGGTATCAAGAAGCTGAGAAGTTTGCGTACCTTGCAGGTAAGGCTGGCTTTGCCGTCATTACAGGAGGAGGCCCTGGAATTATGGAGGCGGGGAACAAAGGAGCTTTCAAGTCAGGTGGTGAGTCGATTGGTATCAATATTCAGCTTCCGTTTGAGCAGCGCATTAATCCATACGTCAAAAAGAGTGCCGCATTCTATTATTTCTTTACGCGTAAGGTGATGCTGGCGTCATCTGCCCAAGCATACATCTTTTTTCCTGGTGGTTTTGGTACGGCAGATGAGTTTTTTGAGATGGTGACACTTGTGCAGACAAAAAAAATGCAGCCACTTCCGATTGTCTGTGTCGGTAAAGAATTTTGGAATCCCTGCATGGCGTGGGTTGAGCAGATGCTTGAGATGAAAACAATCTCACCGGAGGATAAAAAACTGTTCCATGTCGTTGATACGGCAGAGGAAGCGTTTGCGTTGATTAAGAAATCAAAGGAGCGCACGATCTTTTAATACTCATGCCGCGCATCAAGCAACAGGTGATTGAGGGGATGCAATCGCGTTATGATAACGTGAACTTATTTAAGGATCATCGAGTACTGGCTCGTTTACAGGGTCGATGGAATACTGAGGTATTTAATACCGATAACCCCATAGCGTTGGAAATTGGCATGGGGAATGGTGGGTTTTTGCAACAACTTATCGCGTACAACGAGGAGCAGGGGAATTCCTATAACTATATCGGGCTCGAGGTTAAGGAATTTCGCATTTGGAAGTCGACGAAAAAGAATCTCGAGCATCTTGAGGCAGGCTTATTGAAAATTATTAATGGCCGCGCTCAACAGGTAACGGAATGGTTTGGTCCTGGAGAAGTTGCCGCGATCTATCTGAATTTCTCTGACCCCTGGCCAAAAGATCGGCACGCGAAACATCGCCTTACGTCACCTGGATTTTTAGCACGGTATCATGAGATTCTCGTGCCGCACGGTGATATTTTTGTTAAAACCGATAATCAGAATCTCTACGAATATTCACTGACAACTCTTCCTCAAGCAGGCTTCGACGTTTTGGAGCGTTCAGAAGATTTACACGCCTCTGATTATATTACGAAGAACTTCGTAACGGAGTTTGAAAACAAATGGCTGATGCGAGGGAAGAACATCTACTATCTCCACGCACGAAAGACAAAGTAAGCGATTGACATTTCGCTTATTTTGTTATATTTTAACTTCCATGATTTTCAAAAAGCGCAAACCAAGAGTCGCCGTAGGTATGTCGGGTGGTGTTGATAGCTCAACTGCTGCCGCGCTGCTCAAAGAACAGGGCTATGATGTCGTGGGAATCTTTTTGCGTTTTTGGAGTGATGATACGTTTGACGGGGAAAAGAAGGTCTCCAATAAATGTTGCTCAGTTGAATCAATGATGGACGCTCGTCGTGTTGCTGACGCTCTTGGTATTGAGTTGATTACGTTGAACATGAGCCCTCGGTTCAAAGAGTATATCGTTGATAATTTTTTGGAGGAGTACGAATCAGGGAATACGCCAAACCCGTGTGTGCGTTGCAATCAGTTTGTCAAAACGGGACATTTTTTAGAAAAGGCGCGTGAGCTTGGGTGCGAGTATGTCGCGACCGGTCACTATGCGCGTATTCGTAAAAATGCTGACGGCACGAGTGACTTGCTCTTGCCTCATGATATGCAAAAAGATCAGACATACTTCTTGCATCGTCTCGATCAAGATACAGTCGCGCATCTCCTTTTCCCACTCGGAGAATATACGAAGCCTGAAGTTCGAGAACTTGCCAAAGAACGAAACTTACCCGTCTTCACCAAGCAAGATTCACAGGAGGTCTGTTTTGTCGCCGAGCAAGGGCATAACACCTTTTTGTCCCGCTGGCTCAAGTTAACGCCCGGTGACATCGTGGACACGAACGGTGTTGTCGTTGGACAGCATAACGGACTACCCCTTTTTACCTTCGGTCAACGTAAAGGCCTTGAAATTGGTGGTCCGGGCGGTCCGTACTATGTCGTTGGTAAAAACTTTAAACAAAATCAGCTCGTCGTGACCAATGATGAAGAGCACCCCGGCCTCTTTACAAGAGAAATGCAGATTACTGATGAGCGCTGGATTAACCAAATACCAACACCTGGCCGCGAATATCAAGTTAAAGTGCGCTATCGTCAGACGCCCGTCGCGTGCACGGTCGCACCGACCGATCACGGAATGCGGATCGTGCTCAAGGAGCCTATCCGTGCGGTTAC
>CAYRMM010000060.1:4043-5069 GCA_964425425.1 uncultured Gammaproteobacteria bacterium
GCCGGGACAGTCAGCGGTTTTGTATGACGTTGAGGTTGTCCTAGGGGGCGGTGTTATCAGCGCGCTCTAAGACTCTTGCTCTTGTGAGTTCCGTATACTACAATACAACTACTTTGAGAACTGAAATCTTTATGCATTACACTACCAAAGAACTTCGAGAAAAATACCAAGCCTTTTTTGAGTCAAAGGGGCATGTTCGCATTCCCAGCGCTTCGTTAATCCCACAAAACGATCCGACTGTCCTCTTTAATACAGCCGGGATGCAACCATTGGTGCCGTATCTTTTGGGTGAACCTCACCCACAGGGTAAGCGTATTGTTGACGTACAGAAATGTATTCGTACGGGTGATATTGAGGAAGTTGGTGACGTGACGCATCACACCTTTTTTGAGATGTTGGGAAACTGGTCACTGGGTGACTATTTCAAGCAAGAAGCGATCACCTGGGCGCATGAGTTTTTAACAGATGTTTTGAACATCCCCCAAGATCGTTTAGCGGTCTCTGTTTTTGAAGGCGATGACGATGCACCGCGCGACGAAGAAGCGGCGCAGGTCTGGCTGTCATTAGGATATCCGCAGGAGCGTATCGCCTTTTTAGGCAAAAAAGATAACTGGTGGGCTGCCGGTCCGGTTGGTCCATGCGGTCCTGATACGGAAATTTTTTACTGGCGACATGACTCAACGCCACCTGCTGTATTTGATCCAAGTGATGATCGTTGGGTTGAGATTTGGAATAACGTCTTCATGCAGTTTAACCGAAAGCCAGACGGCACGCTTGAGGCATTGGCAAACAAAAATATTGATACCGGCATGGGGCTTGAGCGAACGGTTGCCGTGCTCAATGGTTTGACTGATGACTACCAAACAGATGCCTTCGCCGCAATTATCGCAAAGATTGAAGAAATTTCAGGGCGTGCGTATACAGCCGATGAACAGACGACACGCGTTATGCGCATTATCGCCGACCACGTCAAAGCATCCGTCATGATTATGGGGGATCGCAATGGCATCGAGCCATCAAACACTG
>CAYRMM010000061.1:0-5057 GCA_964425425.1 uncultured Gammaproteobacteria bacterium
ATCTCAGAAATCTCTTGAATCTCAACACCAAAGCGTAAGTCTGGCTTATCGCTTCCATATTTGAGCATGACATCATCATACGCCAATCGTGGGAATGGTGTTTGCCAAATCTTCTTGTCTGAGAATTTCTCTGAGACCTCAATCAAGAGCGGCTCCATCTGCGCGAAGAATTCATCTTGTGTTAAAAACGACGTCTCAACATCAAGCTGATAAAATTCTCCTGGTGATCGATCTGCGCGCGCATCTTCATCACGAAAACATGCCGCAATTTGAAAATACTTATCAAGTCCACCTACCATCAACAACTGTTTATATTGCTGTGGCGCCTGTGGCAACGCGTAAAATTTACCTGGATGAATACGTGATGGCACGAGGTAGTCACGCGCACCTTCCGGTGACGATGCGGTTAAAACCGGCGTTTCGACTTCCACAAATCCCTTATCATGCATCCAGTCGCGCAAAAACTTGATAACCTGTGAGCGGAAGATCAAATTATTCTTGAGACGGTTGCGTCGCAAATCAAGATAGCGATACTTCAGACGCAAATCTTCATTTACCTCTTTGTCATCATCAATTTCAAATGGAGGTGTCACTGCTTCTGACAAAATCTCCGCTGATGTCCCCGCGATTTCAATAGCGCCAGTCGTCAGCTGTTCATTCACCATGGCGTCAGGACGTGCCACGACCGTCCCTTTGACGGTAATCACCCACTCGGGGCGCACGCGGTTAGCAATTTCCCACGCAGCCTGAGAATGTTGGGGGTCAAACGTTACTTGCGTGATGCCGTAGCGGTCACGTAGGTCGATGAAAATAATGCCTCCGTGGTCACGGCGAACATGCACCCAGCCTGAAAGGGTCACCTCTTGGCCGACGTGCGCTGCTCGAAGATCGTTACATGTATGCGTTCGGAACATAGTATGTTTGGTTAATGGTTTATGGTCAATGGTTAATAGATAGATCAAGAAACCTCTTCAACTTCCAATCGTCAAGGAGATTTCTCAGGCAAAGCCTTCGAAATGACGGTTGAGCATGGTAGATTTTTCACTGACAACTAAAAAAATTCCGTCTCTATATATCACCTCCCTGCATCATGAAGGAGTGATATACAAGGACGGAATTTTTTCCGCGGTGCCACCTTGTTTCTCAGCTCAGCTGAGCACTTTGTGTTGATTTGTCTACCGATCTCGCCTGTTGTCGGCAGGTTCAAACGATCGATGGATATATCGTACGGCCTTTTAAAGATGCTGTCAAGCCGCCTTCTGTTGCTCAGCTGCAAGCGCTTTGATGAAGCGTAATGACTCCAGCGGACGGTCGTATTGATACTCCAAAAGCTTGATCACGATAAAGTTAAACTCATTCATATCCCGTGCATCCAACTGATGCTCAAGTAGCGTAACATATTCCTCATCCAACACGAGGTTTAATAATTTAATTACCGCATCAGAGATATCATAGTGATCATGAATGATGGTAATCGGCTTACAAGTCTCACAAATCAAACCGCCGCGCAGAAAATCATAGGTCTGTTCAGGAAATAGCATCCCCTTATTGCACTCTGTACAGCGTGAAAGCTCCGGGCGATACCCGAGCAACATTAAAAGTTTGAGCACATACACATTCGCCACAAACAACTGACGGCCCAGGCTAGGCGCATGTTCGATCTGATCAGAAAAATACTCAAGCCCCCCTCGTAATGCGTAGTAGACGTTATCATCGGGATATTGCCGCTGCACCAGCTTCTCGGTCGCCTCCAGCATATAATTGACCGCCGCAATGACGCCTGGATCGCGCTGCTCACGCAATGGCGCAAAACGTTCCATCACAATCGCATTGCCCATCTTATCAAATCCCTTCCCCTTGGCAATCATCACCGCAACTTCATGAAATGGCTCGAGGTGGGGGTTTAATTTAGAAAGAATCTTTTTGGTCCCTTTGGCGATCACCTCAACCTTACCGTATTCTTTGGTATACAACACAAACAACCGGTCGTGCTCCCGATAATCAGCACGCCGCAATACAATCCCCATCGCATTATATGTCTTGCTCATGGGTATAGTATACACCTTGGATATAATCACGCAATTTGCACGTATTGCCATGCTTGAGCAACCCGAGATATGATTGGATGGTCTCGTGAGACGAACTATCTTTCACTTTTCTTAACATCCTTCTCTTACTCACCGTTCTCACCACTCTATGGTCGGTGAAATGAACCCAACCAAGAAAATCAACGCCCGACGCAAAGGTTTTGATGAAAACTTTGTCGGGATGAAGCCGGAGTTCCAGTTCATCTGTCAAAAATCTCTCAATCAACGGTAACAATCCCTCTAGTTCTCTCTTGTCGTGCAATAAAATAACGAAATCATCAGCGTAGCGGATATAGTATTTCTGCTTGAGATTGTGTTTTATATGCTGATCAAACTTGTTCATGTAAATATTCACGAGTAGCTGCGATGTCAAATTGCCAAGCGGCAGCCCTTTGCCTGACATCCCTGAATCAAAACTAGTGATAATTCTCTCAAGCAGCCATACAACATCTTTATCTGTAATTTTTTCTTGTAAAATCTTAAGCAGTGTCTCGTGATCGATGGATGCGAAAAATTTACGCACATCACACTTCAACACCCAACAAGTTTTCGTGTGATTTTTTGAAACTTTAGAGGCATACCCCTTGAACTTGTCTATGGCCTTATGCGTGCCTTTATTAATTCTGCAAGAGTATGAATCAGAAATAAAAGTTTTATCAAAATGCGGATACAAAACTCTATACACAGCGTGGTGCAACAACCTATCCCTCACCTTTGCCTTGTGAATACTCCTTGGCTTGGGGTCAGATATGTTAAATGCCTGATATTTTGAGTGTCTGTAACGCTTGTTTTTTAGCTCTTTATGCAAAGTAATAATATTACTCATCAGATCGCGTTCAAATATCTGCACATCTTTACGTTGGCGTTTACCTCTCAAAAATTCCTGCCATGCCTCAAGCAGGTTTTCAATAGAAATGATATTATTATAGGTAATAGTACTCATAACTTGTCTCATATGAATAATTTTCCCCCCCCCCCCCGCACTTTTACCAGTCCTGCAGAAAACAAAGGCTACCTATAAGCAGTGGTTTGTCTATTATCAAGCGCTGCCAAAATCACATCGCTATACGCTAGGACAAAAGATAGATCTCTATTTTATCGACTTGATAGAGCATCTTTCAGCCGCCTCATTTGCACACAAACAGGAAAAGTTACCGTTTCTCAAAGCAGCAATAAAGAAACTGGATACTTTAAAACTGCTCCTGATGATTCTTTGGGAAACAAAGTCGCTGGACAACAAGAGATATATTCATCTTTCTACAATGCTCGACGAGGTCGGCAAGATGCTTGGTGGATGGCACGGACAGATATTAAAAAACTCCCCCAAACGATAGCCGGGGGAGAAATGAAGAGAGTTGCGGCGGGCGAAGACAAAACGGTTATTGTCATTCCAGTGATTGTCGGGATTCCCATTATTGTTGTCGAGGAAGCGCCCATTAGAATTGTGATTGGCGTTGAACAATTTAGGATTGCCGGACGAATCAGCTTATGCGTACAGGATTCCATCAGCTCCACCACCCTTTGATTGCTCTTAAGGTTGTATCGAATTTGGCATATGTAATGCACCAGAATCCTGCGCCAAGTATCTTCATTTTTTAAACCGTATGCCTCACTCCGCGCTCAACCGTAATCAAGCACGCTCTCGAAAACATACAGGCTAGTTTCGGTGGCTTGCAAGCTTACTCGCAAGCAATATTCACCTAATTCCAAATACACTATACCAAAATTCTCGCGCAAGCGCGAGAATTTAATTCAAAGGGTCCGCCTTCGCCCTTCGACAAGCTCAGGGCTTCGGCGGACAAGGGCAAAGGGCTGACGCCCCAAGAGCTAGAACTAAACTTCCAAAATCCAAGAGCTACTTGCGGCGGGCGAAGACAAAACGGCCATAGCCACTCCAGTGAGAGGCGGGATTCCCACGATCGTTGTCGAGGAAGCGCCCAAAAGAATCGTGATAGGCGCTGAACAAAGTAGGAAAGCCGGACGAATCAGCTATGGGTTCCATACCAATTGCGATATAGTCACCCATTGGCTGGTCTTTGTACTGCAACCTCAAGTTAGGCCCCACTTCTGCCGGCACTACTTCTAATCCCAACTCTTGTGCTCTCTCATAGATATCTTTTCTTGTTGCACCTTGCGGAAATCCAAGATCTTTCACGCTCACTTCAACTAGCTCAAGTTGTTGTTGCTCTTTGCTGGTCGTAAAGGCGCGTTGATTCATAATATCTTTCGCCCAATCCGTGATCTGATCTCCTTGTTCAAGCATTTCCTTTTGTAGCTGCTTGCTATCTTTCCCTCCAATGGTTACCTCATGAAATCTAATTGGTTGCTCAGGAAACGAAGTGTAGATATGTTCAATGTCTCGTGGCAGGTCGTTAAAAATACCGGGGTACAGCTCGCCGATATAGGCCTTGGTGTTGTCATTGACTTCTTCTTTGTTTGAGGCAATTTGATTCTTGTCACATTCAAAGACGATCGGTGCGTCTTGCATGGGATCGCGCTGAGAGCGGATTTCTTGGATACGAGGATCTTTGCTGTAGCCAAATCCCTCAATGGGCTGTCTGAGTTCATACAAGAAGATGAGGTCGTCTTTGGTAAGATCTTTTCCTTCTTGTGTTTTCTTTTCAATCTCCGTCAGACGCTTCATATCCTCAGCGCGCTTTTGGTACTTCTTACCCTCTTCACCAAACGCACCCATCTTTTCCTGAACGACATCACCAATATACGGGTCGAGGTTTTGCTCGGGCGCAATGCCTCTCACCTCACCAATGGTGTCTCCCTGCATACGGATTGCTGCACGAGGGATGGTATATTTGCCATTCTCATCTTCTGAGTAGTAGACATAGAAATCACCCTGCTGGAGTTGGGCTTGTGCTGTACTCTCACCTGCCGTACACCAGCCAGTCGAGTGGCCTTGAAGAGTTTTAACAAGGTGCGATGGGTCTGAACCCTTGGGATACTTCACCCACTTAC
>CAYRMM010000062.1:0-5025 GCA_964425425.1 uncultured Gammaproteobacteria bacterium
CAAAAAGGGCTCCCACCCCACCCTTTGAGCAAAAATCCTATCAAAAAGAAAAGCCGCACAGCGTGTGATAGTTGATGTGCGGCTCTCAATAAGCAGATCTGTTACGCGGCGGCTTGTGCGCGGCGTTCATTCTCTTCGGCGAGTCGATCCGAGAAGACGTAGCTCATCATCCCTGCCCTCACGTTCTTGAGGAGTAATCGTTCAAGAGGCGTGTAGCGAAATGGAATTCGCGTGTCGTCGATCAGCTCTTGGTATGGACGTTCATACCAGCGTAGCAACTCTTCCTTTTCGTCGGCAAGCATGTATCCTTATGTTTTATTGTAACAACTTCGCTCGTAATTGAGTACAAGGGACCTGTGGAAAATATAAAAACACCTCAAGCGTTGAGGTGTTTTTATGGTAGATAGAGTAATGGATCAACCGGGATACCGTTGAGACGAATTTCGAAGTGCAAATGTGGTCCGGTCGTGAGGTTCCCTGCCCCGCGTGTCCCCGGCTGTCCTCCCGAAAGACCGACGATGTCTCCCGCCTTCACGAACTGGTCAGGGACAACGTCGATGCGTGATACGTGGCCAAAGACTGACGAGAGTCCATTGTCATGCACGAGCGTAATGTATGAGTAGCCATACCCGTTATCCGCGGCACGAGCAACATAGGCGTCAGCTGGTGCTCGGAGCGGTGTTCCTTGGTAGGCGCGGATATCAAGCGCGGAGTGTTCGAAGAGGTGGCGGAATGGATAGGTCGGGTCATTGAAGTATGTGGTAATACCACGTGATGGGTCGACCGGCCAGTATAAGAGTGTGGTTTTAGGATCAGTGCTACCGCTTCGGAGATTAATGATCTTGCGTTGAATTTCTTCGGTGATGTTTTTGATACTCGAGTCGACTTCGCGTTGCATCTGTACAGACTCGGCGAGCAAATTTTGATAGCGGATTTCTGAACTCTTGGTCTCAAAGAGGAGTGATTCTTTGGCGACAAGTTGCTCTTTGAGGCGTAACTGTCGATCTTCAAGCTCTTCTTTTGAGGCTTCCAGGGTGCGCTGGTAGTTTTCCATCTCAGCCTTTTTTACCTCAAGCGACTCTTTGAGTAAGGTGACTCGATCGATCGACTGCTTCAGGTCTGATTGAATCTCTTCAATATAGTTGAGTTGCTTAAAAAAGTCAGAAAAAGAGTCGTTGACGAGGAGGATTTCCAGTAAGTTTCGCTGATCTTCTTTGTTGATCAGTTTGATGTATTCACGAAGCTGATCTTTTTGCGCGTTGATAGTCCCCTCTTCTTCTGCAATTTGAAATTCAAGTGACTCAATCTCGAGTTTTGCCTTGTCGATCGTGACTTGCGTGGTCTTGATATCAAGCTCGAGTTTGGTCACCTGGTTGTCAATTAAACTCAGCTGAGAGCGTAATGTTGCACCTTGTGATCGAGCTTCTTCAATTTTTCGTTCATATGATTTGGTTGATTCCGCAAGTGTTTGCAGTTCATGCTCTTTTTCGCCGATCTCCTTTTTGAGGTCTTGGATTAAGGGATGGTTGTCGTACGCGTTGTTTGTTTGCGCGTGAACGACAAAAGCGCTCACAATGCTGGTGAGTGCGACGAGGAGTAAGACAAAGACATGAAATTTCACATTCATGCCTTTATTATATCACAAAATTAAGAGATTGAATAGAGGGCTTAGGTGAGCGCGTTAACCGCCGCTTGTACACGTCGCACGGTTTCTTCGCTACCTACGAGATAAGCAATTTCAAAGGGATTTGGAGATCGTTCAAGGCCAGTGAGTGCGACGCGCATCGGCCACAAGACATCCCCTACACCATATTCATGCTTGGTGATCCATCCCTTGATGACCGACTCAAGATGTTCAACTGAGTTAAAGTCATCATCAGTCAACGATTGTAGAAATGCAAGGAGCTCGGTAAGAATAACTGCCGTTTGCTCAGGGGTTGATTTTTTCCACACGAGCATGGTGCTGTCATACGTCGCCGGTTCGTCGATCCACGTATTTTCGGTAAACCATTCGGTCACTTGGTCAAGTCGTGTGATGCGTTCTCGGATAAGGTGCGCGAAATAGCGTAAGCGTTCAGGGTCTTCCAGGTACTGCCCCCCGCAGCGATGTTGTGTAAGGAAATTACTGAGCGGCTCGATGATGAGATTCAAAAATGCTTCGATATCAATTTTTTCGCGCAAGTACTTACCGTTCATCCAGTCGAGCTTTTCGCGGTCAAAAACAGCGCCCGCTTTGTTGACGCGCTCCAATGAAAAGCGTTCAATGAGCTCATCAAGGGTAAAAAATTCTTCCGTACTCCCCTCACCCGGATTCCAACCAAGCAAAGCAACGAAGTTGACGAGTGCTTGAGGCATATAGCCTTGTTCGAGATAACTTTCAACGGCAACATCACCCTGGCGTTTTGAGAGCTTTGACTTGTCGGGGTTGAGGATGAGTGGGATATGCGCAAAGACCGGTGGTTGCCACCCAAATGCTTCGTACCAGAAGAGATGTTTGGGCGTTGATGAGAGCCATTCTTCACCGCGGATGACGTGTGAGATTTCCATAAGATGATCGTCGACCACTGCGGCAAGATGGTAGGTCGGAAAGCCATCTGACTTCATGAGTACCTGATCATCAACGAGTGCGTACTGAAATGTTACCTCACCGCGCACGGCATCGTTGAGGGTGACAGTTCCTTGTGAGGGTATCGCAAGGCGAATAACATACGGCTCACCTGCTGTGATCTTGGCTTGAATCTCTTCGTTAGTATACTGTTCGTTCAGGTCGGCGCGTTTGAGTGGACGATGTTCTTTGTCGAGACGCTTGCGAATCTCATCGAGTTGCTCGGCGGTCGCAAACGAGTAGTAGGCAAAACCTTGCTCGATGAGTTGCTGCGCGTGCGCATGATAGATTTCAAGACGATGTGACTGCTGGTACGGCCCGTATTCCCCTACTTCATGGAGCGTGCCGTCGTGAGTAAGACGAGGACCTTCATCAGGAATGATGTCAAAACGCTCCAGTGAGGTGATGAGGTTTTCGACTGCGCCTTCAACCTTACGTGATTGATCGGTGTCTTCGATGCGTAGCAGGAAGTCACCTTTGTGTTTTTTCGCAAACAAAAAAGCGTAGAGCGCGGTGCGTAATCCGCCAATATGCAAAAAGCCGGTGGGACTTGGCGCGAAGCGAGTTCTGATGCGGTTAGTTGATGACATGTTTTTTGTGGGCAATGACTAAACGGTGAAGTTCACGAAGCTGTGCGAGTGTGAGAAGTTTCGGATTGAGCGTAACCTGCGTTTCCGGTGGAATATCGGTTGAGCTGACCACGAGGAGTGCGTCACGCATCTCGTCTTTGATTGTTTCGTCGATGGAGAGGCGGTTAATAGCGGCAAATAAATCGACCGTGGGGATTCCTTTGTCGTATCGCAAGTGGGTAAATTCAAGCACCTCCCCTTCAACATTGAGCTGCTCAGCCATGAGGCGTTGCGCGATACACTCAACGTTTTCGCAGATCGGGATATACTCAAATTGTGGGATTGATTCTAGCATACTATAAGTATTTTTCAAATCGCTTGAGGCCAAGTTCAATCACGTTTTTGCGGAGTGGATGCGCAAGTTGAATGATGTGATGTTTATCAACCCACTTGTAGTCAATGAGTTCATGATCGTCAAGGTGTACGGCGGTCGGATCACCTTGGAAGCTCAGAAGGTAGAGATGTTGTCGCTGTCCTTTGTAGGGCATGTAGAGTCGCGCTTGTCGCCCCCAGGTGTAGCTGTAGCAGTTCATGCAACAGTCAATGATGCGCAACGGTGCAAGTCCGGTTTCTTCGCGCATTTCACGCACCACCGCATCATCGGGATTTTCATGATCATCAATCCCTCCCTGAGGAAGTTGCCAGTGTTCATGCAAGTCGCGATCACCCGGGCGTGGTTTGCGTTTGGCGAGCAAAATTTTGCCTTCGCGATTAACAATCAGTGCCACCACTCCTTTGCGGAAGATCGTTGCGTTGCGTAACTGCCACCAGATGCAGGCGAGCGGAAACAATATTACCGCGTTGACGATTCGTTTGTAGCGCCATGGTTGCTGAATCAATCGCCACAGCCATTCAAGTCCAATCTGGCGCATCCAGTGAGGCGCGCGCTTCACTTTCCCCGAAAGAAAATCAATGGTTCCGCCGACACCGATAATGATGTTACACTTGAGTTCGGTGCGATAGCGACGCATAAAAAACTCTTGTTTGGGCGCTCCTAAATTAACCAAAATGATATGCGGTTGGAAGGCGTTTATTTTTTCAATCGTGTCGGGAAATTCAGGTGTTCCGTCGTCGGCAAACATACCGCCATTAACGTATTCTGCCTTAATGCCTGGGAACTGTGCCGTGATGTTATGAAGCGCTTGTGTGCCGGTCTTCCCTTTCCCGCCAAGCAACAGAACACGATACCCTTGTTTGTGGGCGAGGCGAAACAACTCCATGCTAAAGTCAACGCCGGTCACGGTGTTGTGGAGTTGCTGCCCTTGGATGCGCGCACCAAGCTTGAGTCCCACGCCGTCCGGTAGTGCAAGATCGGCGTACTTAATGATATCGCTCAGTGCATAGTTACGTGATGCTTTGAGACAGATTTCAGGGTTTGGCGTGACGATCATGTGAGGCTTAGTGCCAACCAAAAAAGTTGAGGCGATTTGCAGCGCCTGCTGCATAGAGACGTCATTAATTTTACACCCAAGGATGAATCGCTCGTTCATAGACTAGTCGGTGGCGAGTTTGGCGCCGTCATGAATCACAACCTTTGTCCCTACATGCGCCCAATCGTATAACTTTTCTGCATACGCGAGCGGCAAGTTGACGCATCCGTGACTCATGCGGTTGCCAAAGTTGTTATGCCAGTAGGCACCGTGTAGATAGAATGGCCATTTGAACATCAGGTTGTGCTTCACGTCAGGGAGCTCGTAGTTATCAGGGTGCTCTGGCCCGTACGACCATTCATACGTTTTGGAGAGTATTTTGCGTTGTACGTTAAACTCCCCTATTGGCGTCGGGAAGCGA
>CAYRMM010000063.1:0-4389 GCA_964425425.1 uncultured Gammaproteobacteria bacterium
ACTGGTAGCCGTTTGGTTTGGGCTGAGCTATATAATCTTTGAAGCGTCCTTTGAGCGGTTTAAAGTTTTGGTGGATAAGCCCCAAGACTTGGTAGCATTCGGCTACCGTGTTGACCAAGATACGGATCGCCGTAAAGTCATGAATGCGGTTGATGTTACGGTCGTAGCGCAAGAGTTTTTTGTAGAGCGAGTAGAGCTGTTTGGTGCGCCCGGTAATTGAGCTGTAGGGGATGTTATTTTCTTCAAGGATTGTTTTAATATCATCAATCGTGTGTTCAAGTGACGGTTGATTTGATTTAAACTCGCGCTCAAATAATCCCGATACCCAGTTATATTCTTTGGGCGCGGCATATTTAAAAGCTTCAGTTTCAAGCTTTCCTTTCATTTCATACATACCTAGACGCGTGGCGATGGGGGCGTAGATTTCCAATACTTCATTGGCGATACGCATCTGCTTATTGCGGGGTAAGGCGTAGAGTGTTTGTAAGTTGTGGAGTCGATCGGCAAATTTAATCAAAATAACGCGCATGTCGGCGGCAAAGGCAACAAACATTTTTTGGAGATTTTCCAAATAGCGCTCAATACCGCGATACTTGACCGTTCCCAGTTTGGTGACACCTTCAACCATTGAGGCGACATCATCGCCAAAGAGCTCACGAATTTCATCGATCGTTTTATCGGTGTCTTCATCAACGTCGTGGAGTAAGGTTGCCATGATGATAGAGTAGTCAACTTGCATATCCGCAAGAATTTGAGCTGCCGCAACGGGATGGTAAATATAATCTTCACCACTTTTGCGTTTTTGTCCTTCGTGCGCCTCTTTCGCAAACAAAAACGCGGTCTCAACGGCTTCGAGCTGAGTTTCGTCACAGTACGTTTTGAGTGTGCTGTGAAGTGTTTTAAACTTTGAGTCGACTGATTCCATAGGTCTATGGTAGCGCACCCGCACGTATCAAGCAAGGTGTGTGGATAGCGGTGTTTATAAAAATTAACAATTGTACAGGGTTTATGTGTCTGTCGTTTCAAGTGGGCGTATCGTATAGTATAAGCAGGAGGGGGCATACGTGTGCCGATATAAAAGCACCCACAGCAGACGCGTTGGGTGCTTTTTCTTCGGTGAAGAGAATACGCTGCTGATAGCTGCCTTTTGCTATGCGTGCTAGGAGGGGGTAAGCACTGCACAACAAAAGGCATGTATCAGAAGCGTAGCGTAAGAGTCGTCTTACTGTAACATGAAAAATTACCACTGTCAACATGGCGTGTACGCACCGTAATTGTGAACATTATTTTCTGTATCTTTTGACAACAATTTCAGGACTGGGGTCTCGACGAATTATGCAATTATTGCATGAGCATGGTCTACCATCAGCAATTTTTGCGTCTGCAGCAACAGATGAGCATGCATTACCGAGCGCCATTGTTCAGGCAGTGCGTCGTGCTGACACGCGACAGGCGCGTGAAGCATTTGCACGTCTGTATGTGGAGGGATCGTGTGCATGGGTGAGTAGTATCGATGAGTCGTATCCGTATTTATTGCGCATGACACACGAGCCACCGATATTTTTATGGTATCGCGGGGCATATGAGCGTTTGCGTGATCCCCAGCCGATTGCCTGCGTGGGGAGTCGTTCAATGAGTGTGTATGGTGAGTACTGTATTGAAACGCTGATACCGCCACTCGTGGAGCGCGGTGTTACAATCGTGAGTGGATTAGCATTGGGTGTTGATGCGTATGCGCATGAAGTTGCCGTGCGTCATGGGGGTCGATGCGTTGCAGTTGTAGCCAGTGGGCTTGATGACGCTTCGTTGTCACCGCGTTCAAATGTGAGTACAGCACAGCGCATACTTGCCCAAGAGGGTGTACTCGTCAGCGAGTATCCGCCCGGAACGCGCCCTGAGGCATACCATTTCCCCATCCGTAATCGCATTATTAGCGGGTTGGCGCGTGCGGTGTTGGTTATTGAGGCGCGTGTGCGCTCAGGTACGCTCATTACGGCGCACCATGCGCTTGATGAAGGGCGTGACGTTTTCGCCTGTCCGGGGCCGTTGCAAGCAGCATTGAGTGAGGGGACGAATCGTTTGTTGTGGCAGGGTGCTATGCCCGCACTCAACGCTGATGATATTGCCGAGGCGCTTGGGTTAAGTGCGCCCTCACCGACAGCCATAACGGGAACGCAGACAGCGTTAGTTTTTGATCGTGAGGAGCTCATGGTATTAGAGCTCCTCAAGGAGGGAGAGCGCACCGTCGAACAGCTTCATGCGGCAAGTGCATTGCCCACACACCGATTATTGAGTACGTTGAGCTCACTTGAACTCAAGCGCGTTGTTCGCGTGACAGGACACGGCCGCTACTTATACACGCCCTAATTTGGTGCGCGGCGTGAGGTGTACTATAATGACTCCGATATATGCATGCTTGACATGCTTGGATGCTTCTGTTAATAATGCACAGTACATTTTGAAATTATCGGAACTATGGGAAAACCACTTCTGATTGTCGAGTCTCCGGCAAAAGCAAAAACAATTACCAAATATTTAGATAACGCCTATATCGTCAAGGCGAGTATTGGGCATGTGCGTGATTTGCCTAAGTCGCAAAAAAACGCCATCGATATCGAGGGTGGTTTTGTGCCGCGCTATGAAATTTCACCGGCAAAACGTAAGGTCGTCAAAGAGCTCAAAGAGTTAGCTGGAAAGGCCGATGAAGTGATTCTTGCAACCGACCCTGACCGTGAAGGTGAGGCGATTGCGTGGCACGTGGCAGAGGTGTTGGGGTTAGATACCAAAGACCCGCACGTGAAACGTATTACGTTTAATGAAATCACCAAAGATGCGATTCGCGAGGCGATGCAACATCCACGTGAGATTGACACGCATCTTAAACAGGCGCAGGAAGCACGTCGCGTGTTGGATCGATTGTTCGGGTATGATCTTTCAGGTTTAATTTGGAAAAAAGTTCGGTATGGATTGTCTGCAGGTCGCGTGCAATCTCCGGCACTACGCATTTTGGTAGAGCGCGAACGAGAGATTCAGGCATTTATTCCCGAGGCGTACTGGGTGTTAACTGCCGATGTTGTTTCTTCTGCGGATGAAGCTTTTCAGGTTACCTGTGTTGAAGAGCCACGCGACCAAGGTTTGGTTACTAAAATTCAACAACGGGCTTCGCAGGCAACATGGGTCGTGCGTGATGTGATTGAGTCAGAGCAGCAACGAAAAGCACGCGCGCCATTTAAGACCTCAACATTGCAACAAGCAGCTTCAACGCGATTAGGTTTCTCACCATCTCGTACCATGGGAGTGGCGCAGAAATTATATGAAGCTGGACATATTACCTATATGCGTACCGATAGTACGAATCTTGCTTCATCAGCACAGGCGGCTTTATTGGCACAGGTCACCAAGCTCTACGGTAAGGAGTATGCCAAGGCGCAGGTCTATGCCACTAAAGCAAAATCAGCACAGGAGGCGCACGAGGCGATTCGTCCATCAAACCCAGGAATTCGTCAGGCAGGTGCGACTGATGAGCAACGCAAATTATATGCGCTTATTTGGCAGCGTGCGATGGCTTCGCAGATGGCGCCGGCACGAGTCATGAAAACAAAAGTAGTCGTTTCACTCAATGACGACGCCTTACCTAACTTTGCGGTGAATGGTAATCGCGTCTTGTTCCCGGGTTGGCTGGCGGCTGACACTGCTGCTCGCGGCGAAGATGTTGAGGTGCCACAGGTTCAGCAAGGAGAAGTACTGACATTTCAAGAGTTGCACGTGGAGGCTAAGCAGACGCAGCCACCAAATCGGTATTCTGAAGCGGGCTTGGTGAAAGAGCTCGAAAAGCGCGGCATTGGTCGTCCGTCAACATACGCTGCAATTATGAAAACATTGGTGGACCGCGGGTATGTGGAAAAGATCAACAAAGCGCTGAAGCCAACTGATACTGGTGCGGTGGTGAGTGAGTTTTTGGAAAAATATTTCACCAACTATATCAGCGATGACTTTACTGCTGAGATGGAAAACGAGCTTGATGAAATTGCGAGTGGTGAGCGCGGATATATCGAAACACTCAAGAATTTTTATGACGCCTTTTCGCGTGAAGTTGCTTCAAAACAGGATATTGAAAAACTGACAAATCTTGGAGATGCACCCAAGGAGTTTCCATGCCCCAAGTGCGGCGCATCGATGCACTATAAATTGGGTCGCGGAGGGAAATTTATGAGTTGCTCCCGTTTTCCTGAGTGTGATGGAGCTCGTACTGCACAGGGAGAGGAGCTTAAGGATCCTGAAAGTTTGGGGGTTGATCCGCAGACGCAGTTGCCTGTTTATGTATTGGACGGTCCGTATGGTCCGTATGTACAGCTCGGACAAAAAGATGCTAAAAATAAAAAACCCAAG
>CAYRMM010000063.1:4458-4930 GCA_964425425.1 uncultured Gammaproteobacteria bacterium
TCATTGCCACCGGGAACTGACGCGACGCAGGTAACACTCGAAGTAGCCCTTGATTTACTCCGCTTGCCTCGTGAGGTTGGCACGCATCCTGAAACGGGCAAAGAGGTGATTGCCAATATCGGCCGATTTGGTCCGTATGTGGGGCACAACGGCGAGTTCCGCAGCATTAAGGAGCCATTGAGTCCATATACGATTACCTTAGAACAAGCACTTGAGCTCTTGGCTCAGGAGAAGCGTCCACCACGCGGCGCCAAAAAGGTAAAAGATTTTGGTAAACATCCTAAAAGCAAAAAACCGCTTGTGGTGTACGAAAACTCAAAGGGCAAGTTTCTCAAGAAAGGATTACGCTATCTTTATCTTGATGACAAGGCGAATGTTGAGAAGATGACGCTTGAAGATATTGTCAAAATTTGGGACGCCTCGTAACGTCTCATTAAAAAACTCGCGCTGAGCGCGAGTTTTTTAATTATAG
>CAYRMM010000064.1:0-4922 GCA_964425425.1 uncultured Gammaproteobacteria bacterium
ATAAGCCCAAGGTCGCGAGTTCAACTCTCGCCCCAGCTACATGTGGTGCCGAGCGCCTGTCCTTATTGTATAATTATATATATGCCGGAATGGCGGAACTGGTAGACGCGCGGGACTCAAAATCCCGTGATGGCAACATCGTGAGGGTTCAAGTCCCTCTTCCGGCACCATTGAAAACCGAGAGGAATCTCGGTTTTTGGTTTGCGGCTGGTAGACCCCGTACCACACTTCGACAAGCTCAGTGGGTACGGGGCACGCGCGCGGGATTGAGGGTGGGGGGGTTGTTTACCCCCGTCGTATGACGGGGCAAGTCCCTCTTCTGCCCACCATTGAAAACCGAGAGCAATCTCGGTTTTTTCGTGGATAACTTCGGGAATGACGAGCTAGTATTTTTGAGGGGTACTTGGTATACTAGAGCTAACTATGGCCAAGATTATTACCGTGGTAAATCAAAAAGGCGGTGTCGGGAAGACGACTACCGCTGTGAATGTGGCTGCTTATTTGGCGCAGCTTGGCAAATTTGTATTACTCGTAGATTTAGATCCTCAGTCAAACGCAACTTCAGGTTTGGGTATCGACTATCGTGCTGTGCCGCATGGTGTGTATGATGTGTTGATCGGGCAAAAAAAGATGCAGGATATTGTGATGAATACGACGATGCAGGGGTACAAGGTTGCTCCCGCAACACTTGATCTTGCAGGGGCAAATATTGAACTTGTCCACGAAGAACAGCGAGAATTTAAACTCGAACAGGCGTTGCACGCGTTGCGCCCTCATTTTGATTATATTATCATCGACTGCCCCCCAAGCTTGGGGTTGTTGACAATTAACGGATTGATTGCCGGAGATGAGGTGTTGATTCCCGTGCAAGCAGAATATTATGCGCTTGAAGGGATTGCGCATTTACTGAATACCATTCAACTGATTCAAGAACATCTCAAACCAAGCCTGAAGGTGATGGGTGCGGTGATCACCATGTATGACAAGCGAACAACATTATCAGAAGAAGTCCTGCATCAACTCTATCAGTACTTCCCTGGGAAAATCTTTCGAACGGTGATTCCGCGCAATGTACGACTATCAGAATGTCCCAGTCATGGTAAATGTATCTTAGAATACGATCCTCGCTCCAAAGGAGCACGAGCGTACGAAAAACTTGCTCAGGAAATTGTGGAGCTTGAACGAACTGATCTTGCGAATAACTTTATTCAGTAATTAACCACCATCTCATGGCACTCGGCAAAGGGCTTGGCTCACTTATCCCACCAAAAGAACCGACGCGTGTTGCTGCGCCACTGCAGGACACAGAGCTTGATATTTCAGGAAAGATTATTGAAGTTAACCCAGCATCAATTGCAGTGAATCCTCATCAACCGCGTAAGAATTTCAACCCCCATGAACTCGAGGATCTGATTGAGTCTATCAAGCTACATGGTATCATCCAGCCACTTGTGGTGACCAAGAAGGGTGATGGGTATGAGTTGATTGCCGGAGAGCGTCGATTGCGTTCAGCGAAAACCATGGGGTTGCCAACGGTGCCGGTCATCGTACGAGATGTTGCTGAACAGCAAAAACTCGAGATCGCGTTGATTGAAAATATTCAGCGTAAACAACTCAACGCCCTTGAAGAGGCGTACTCATATCAGCGATTGATGAATGAGTTTAATCTTACTCAAGAAGAGGCAGCACGACGCGTTGGGAAGTCGCGCAGCAGTGTCGCGAATATGCTACGACTGCTTGAGCTGCCTGCTGAAGTGCAACAGGCAATTATGGATGAAAAGATTTCTGAAGGACATGCGCGTGCTATTGCCGCATTGCCAACTATTGATCAGCAATTACAGCTGTTACGCAAAATTATTGCAAACAATATTACTGTGCGCGCTGCGGAAGATGAGGTGAAGCGCGTGAAAGGAACAGGAAAGAAAGCATTTGATCCGTTGGTTGCCGAATACGAAGAGAAGCTACGAATAGCGCTGGGGACACCGGTTCGTATTAGTAAAAAAGGCTCAACAGGTAACGTCACGATTCCTTTTAATTCACTCGAGGATTTCAAGGCATTGATCGATCGCTTGCTGTCATAAGATAATCACTAACCTCACTCTATGAAACAGATATTGACACGATATACGATGGGGGATGGTATTCGAGCGGTGCTCGCGGTGCTGCTTGGCGTGGTGCCGCTTTCGTTTTCAACCGTTGCTTCGCAACTCGTTGAGTCAACCGGCATCTTGCTCTCATATGGATTGATTGGTGTCGTGATAGTTTTAATGTTGATTGATCTTGCTCGCGCAAAAACATATGCGCTGCGATTTTCTCTGTTTGACGGGTTGGTGTGCGCAGGTCTGGGGGCTTCACTTCTCGCGTCATTGTTTGGCGTTGATATCTATCAGAGTATTGCAGGATATCAACTCGTGATGACGACAAGTTGGATCAGCGTGAGTGCTGCAGTGTTCGTGTATTTTGCCATTCGCTTGTATGTGAGTGAGCGTCAGCACGTGATGTTGTTGTTGACGGCAACTGCCGTTGGACTCTCAGTGATGAGCATGCTGCAGGTTGTCGGTCGGTTTGTGCAACTGCCCGTGGCATTTTTTTCCGGTTCATTTGATACGATCGGCTTGGGAGCTGCTCTCGCAAGTGGTTTGTGGGTGCTTGTGATGCTGGTGGGAGAGCGTACTTGGTTTAAACGGTTGAGTAGCGTCGCGTGGGTGGTGAGTGTGGCGTGTGTCGTACTGATGAATAATATTGTTGGATTGTTGGCGACGGTGATTTTTACGTTTTGTTTTATTCTTGGTCTCTCATCGCAAGCAGCGGTTCTGCGCAAAGGGTTTATGTGGTTGATGACAGGGTATATGGCGATTATGACATTGGTGATTGCGTTTCCCGTCATGAGCAGCATTGGCATTCCGAGAACCATTGATCTCACGCTACCACTTTCTCAGACGGCGCAGGTGGTGAAAGATGTTCTGACGCACGACCTGATGCTCGGTGTTGGGCCGCAAAATTTCGCATATGCAGTGCACGCGTACAAGCCGGAGGCACTCAATCTTTCTTTGGCATGGAACATCGGCTTCACCAAAGCCGGTTCAACAGCATTTGAACTCCTCGCAACAGTGGGATTGATTGGGTTTGGCGTGGTTATCGCGGCAGTCATCGTGTTTGTCATGCGCGGAGTACGTCTGGTGCGCGCTGCTCGTACGAGCACAACATTGCACGAACTCAAAGGGATGGTGCTGGCTGCCGGTATCGTGAGTATTGGGATTATGCTTATGCTACTCAGCCTTCTCACCTCATTTGAATGGTATCTCATCGTGTATGCGTTTGTTATCTTTGCGCTTGTCGCTCAGATGACAGAAGAGCGACGCGGCATTGCACGCACACTTCCGCTACCCATAGTGCATGCGGTGGTGTATGCTGGCGTCGTCGTGCTACTCATTGCCGGATACTATGGGGGGCGCTGGCACGCAGGATCAGCATACCTCTATCAGCAGTATGCATCAGCGGCTGAGGCACGAGCAGGGCTTGAACGCGCACTCACCTTAAATGAGCGACAGGCTGAGACATGGATTATGCACGCCAATGTTGTGATGAGCGAGTTGCCATCAGTCGAAGACGCACGAACTGCACAACGCTCACATGAAGCAATTATGAGCGATTATACCAAAGCGCTCATCTATGCCGGAGATCGAGCATCTATCTACCAGGCCTTGCGTAGCAGTATGCTGACGTATGCGCAGCAGGGAGGTTCAGTTTCGACTGAGCTTGAGACCGTGACGCAGCGACTCAAAGAGCTTGATCCACACAACCCGCAGCTTTTTATGGAAGAAGGTCAACGTTATCAGGCGTATGCGCAACGCTTCGCGGGCACTGGACAGGGTGACCCACAACCGCTTATTGCGCTTGCGGAAGATCAATTCTTGCGCGCACTCGAGCTCAAGCCGAATTATCTGCAAGGGTACTATGCGCTGGGTAATTTTTATGAAACGATGCAAGGAGAGTATGAAAAAGCTGAACAGCAGTACTTACGGGCGCTCGTGATTGATCCTTTGAGTAGAGAAACACTCATTGCGCTGCTTGATGTGATGGTGTATCGCACGAACAAGGTAGAGGATGCACTTACACTGCTTGAGCGATATCTGCAGGATAATCCTGATGACAGCATGCTGTTGCTGCACCAAGAGGAATACTTGCTGTATACTGAGCGTGATGAGGAGGCAGCAGCTGTGACGCAGCGCATTGAAGAGTTGGGCATTGAGCGACCACAGCCGATTGAGCATACGCACGATGATGGCACAACGCACGCGCACATCGTTGAATAAGATCCAAAAACCCGTCGTGCCGAGCGCGACGGGTTTTATATTATCCCATAATCTTGCCAAACAAGCCCTTCTTCTTTTTTAATGCTGCTTTGATTTTACCTTTTGCCATAGATGTCTTTACCATTTTCATCCAGTCAGGGTTTGGTGCTTTTCTGTTTTTATCGCGTAACACTTCGACGATATCACCTGACTTGAGACGCGTATCAAGTTGTGCGATGTGGTTGTTGACGAGCGCCCCGATACATTGGTTACCCAATTCTGTATGAACATGGTACGCGAAATCAAGCGGCGTTGCGTCTTCAGGTAATTCGATTACGTCACCCTTTGGGGTGAAGACAAAAATACGATCACGAAAGACATCGAGTTTGAGATTTTCGAGAAATTTCTGATTTTCCTGAAACTCCTCTTTCCATTTGGTAATTTCTTTAATCCAGTCGATGTTGCGTGGTGTTACGCTGCCTTTTTCTTTGTAAAACCAGTGTGAGGCAATACCAAATTCTGCATCACGGTTCATCTGCTCGGTGCGAATTTGAATTTCGAAGCGTTTCGGATCTTCTTCGTTGGTAAAAACAGTCGTATGGAGTGACTGGTAGCCGTTTGGTTTGA
>CAYRMM010000065.1:0-4910 GCA_964425425.1 uncultured Gammaproteobacteria bacterium
TTAGAAAAATTTGAATATCAGAAAAATCCCCACGCAAGCGTGGGGATTTTTTACTTCAACTTCACTGCCTTTTCAATTTCCTGATATGCCTGGATGATATCTCCTACTTGTACGTCAGATGAGCCTTTGTACTGAATACCGCACTCATTACCTTCAACAACTTCGTTCACCTCCATCTTTCCTGACTGCAGTCCGATGATCGTTCCCTTTTCATAGAGCGTACCATTGCGATACACCTCAACCTTTGCACCCTTCACCATCATGCCTTCCAGCACACGTCCACCAAAGACCATGGTATTCTTTTCTGAGCTAAAGACTGCCAAGACTTCGAGTTTCCCCAGATCCTTGCGCACGATATCAGGCTTAATCATCGCTTCGAGCTTCGCCTTCACCTCATCAATAAGGTTATAAATGATCGTGTACTCGTGAATATCAATGTCACGCTCGTTTGCCAACGTCTGCGCGGTCGGATGCGGCTTCACATGAAACGCGAGAACCAATGCGCCTTCCTCAGCTGCAGTCGTGATGTCGGTGTCAGTAATATTCCCCAAACCTTTTTTCAAAATCTTCACTTTTGCTTTTTCGGTCGCTAACTTTTCAAGCGATTCAATAATCACTTCCAATGATCCAAGCGTATCAGCCTTCACCACCACCTTCAGTGTCTGTACTGCCTCTTCATTCTCTTCGTCAGATGACGAACGTGATTTTTGCACAACTGACGTGTCGCGGTTCATTTCTCCAATTTTTGCTTTTTTGGCTTGGCGAGAAACTTCTCCATGCGGCACCTCCATTAAATCACCGACTGCCGGCGCGTATTTAAAACCGAGCACCTTCACCGGTGCTGACGGACCTGCCTGCTGTACCTCAGCACCTGTATAATCAATCAACGCGCGCACCTTACCGTACAATGCGTCATTAATCATCATCTGATCGCCCACGCGCAAGGTTCCTGATTGCACCAAAATCGTCGCAACCGGCCCTACTGATTTCTCAACATGTGCCTCAATCACCGTCCCTGCCGCTTGTTTGTTCGGGTTGGCAACGATTTTTTCCTGTTCCATGTCAGCGACAAGCAAGATGGTGTCCAGCAACTTATCAATATTAATATTTTCTTTTGCTGAGATCTCCTGCACAATCGTTGAACCTCCCCATTCTTCAGGCGCCAAATTTTCCTGCGCCAAATCCTGCTTCACGCGTTCAACGTTTGCTTCAGGCTTGTCAATCTTATTAATCGCGACAATCATCGGTAACTTCGCGTCACGGATAATCTTAATCGCTTCTTTGGTTTGCGGCTTGATTGAGTCATCAGCGGCGACAACCAAAATCGCGATATCAGCAATCTTCGCGCCACGTGATCGCATCGCCGTAAACGCTTCGTGTCCCGGCGTATCAATAAAGGTGATTTTCTTACCATTGCGTTCCGCCTGGTACGCACCGATGTGCTGCGTGATACCACCTGATTCACCTTCAATCACATTACTCTCACGAATCGTATCCAACAGTTTTGTTTTTCCATGATCAACGTGCCCCATGATGACGATAACGGGCGCACGCAAAACTTTGTTCGTATCACCCTCGAAATGTGCTTTGAGTTTTTCGTCCTGACGTTGTGTTGTCTCGCCACCCTCTCCTTTGACCAAGGTAACGCCAAACTCATCAGCGATAATTGTCGCGGTATCAAAATCAATGCGTTCATTAAGCGTTGCCATGACGCCATTTTTCATGAGCGTCTTAATCACCTCGGCAACCGGGACATCCAGCAAGGTGGCAAAATCGCGAACCGTCACGACTGCGGGCACGACGACTTCGTGCTGCATCTGCTTGCGCATCTCACGCTCACGTTCTTTGCGCTCCTGCTCGGCCTGGCGCTTACGAAAATCAAGCTCCTTTTGAATTTTAGGCCACGCACGCATAATCTTTTGCGCGATCTTGTCGTCAATCTTAATTGCTCGCTTACCGACATCAAAGCCAAATTCCGGCAGGATCTCCAAGAGTTCCTCCGCGCTGTTCACTCCTCGTAATTGTCGGGCTAGTTCGCTAACGTTCATGGGGTGATGTAAAGGGTAAGGTTAATAGTTAATTATTAAGTATTAACCTTCTTATTCGTAGCCCTAATATTACAACATTTTTTCATTCCGGTCAACATAGATGAGCGTGTTGACGACGGCACGGTTTCTTGATACTGTATAGATATTCCTTTTATCAACTAATCAAAAAGAGATTCGCGTATCGACGCAGTTCCGCTTCGAGATTTTTGAGAAACATCTCTTGATTGACTATTGAGCGTTATAGAACGTATTTATTCCTATGAACTGTCTGAATCCTGTCACTTACTCTGCTTCATATCTTACTACGTCCCTCTTCGCTTGCTAGCCACTCGAATGTGGTTTTTTGTTGATCGCTGAATTCTCTTTCTAACGGAGAATTATATCTATGTTGACTACCATTGCACTCTCGGTGCTTGGTCTCGTCGTCGGTGTAGCAACCGGCTATTTTGTGCGTAAAGCACTCGGGGCAAAAAGCATCGAAGGCGCTGAAGCAAAGGCAGAACAGATTCTTGCCGATGCGAAAGCAAAAGAAAAAGCGCTCCTTTTGGAGGCGCAAGAAAAGGCGTTAAAAGTTATTGAAGACGCCAAGACCGAACAACGAGAGCAGCGTGAGGAGATTCGCCAGGCGCAACAGCGCATGGAGGCACGCGAAGCAAAGTTTGACCAAAAGCTTCTTGATCTTGAAGATCGACAAAATAAGATCGCAGAAAAGACCAAAGAACTCGAGGATCAGAAAGCACAGCTCGCTGAGCTCAAAGAAGAGCAACTCAAAAAGCTGGAAACCATTGCCGGCTTCACGCGCGACAAGGCTGAAGAGGTGTTACTCAAGCACGCTGAAAAAATCTACAAAGATTCACTCGAGTCGCGCATGCGCAAGCTCGAACAGGAAAACGCACTTGAGCTGGAGAAGCGCGCTAAAGATAAGCTTGCGCAAGTGGTGTCACGCGTTGCCGTATCACACGCGACTGAAGTTACCACGACAGCAGTTGAACTCCCTAATGACGAAATGAAAGGGCGCCTCATCGGAAAAGAAGGGCGCAACATCCGCGCGATCGAACATCTCACCGGCTGTGAACTGATGATTGATGATACGCCAAACCTCATCACGATCTCCGGTTTCTCCCCTATTCGTCGCCATGTGACAAAGCGCGCTATCGAAGCGCTTATTGCTGATGGTCGCATCCAACCGGCTCGTATCGAGGAAGCAATTGATCAGGCGAAGAAAAATATCGCACTTGAAATCAAAAAGGCCGGCGAAGATGCTTTGTATGAAGCCGGCATCGCCTCAGGCATTGACCCGAAACTGGTGCAACTCTTGGGACGTATGCGTTTCCGCACCTCATACGGACAAAATGTCTTGCAACACTCTATTGAAGTATCCCTCATTGCCGCGGCACTTGCCGAAGAACTCGGTGCTGACGTGAATGTCTGCCGTATCGGAGGACTCTTCCACGATATCGGTAAGGCGGTTGACCACGAAATCAAAGGTAGCCACCCTGAAATTGGGTATGACATCATGAAGAAGTTTGGACTCTCACAAGAAGTCGCCTACCTCTCGATCGCGCATCATGAAGACAATCCGGCAACCATCGAAGGCCATATCTGTAAAGTGGCTGACGCGATCTCAGGTGGACGCCCTGGCGCGCGTAAAGACAGTTTGGAGAACTATATCCAACGTCTCCAAGAGCTTGAGGCCGTTGCTACCAGCTTTGAAGGCATTGATAAGGCATTTGCTATTCGCGCAGGACGCGAAGTACGCGTCTTTGTGAATCCGACAACAATTGACGATGGGGCGGCACACAAACTTGCACGTAACATCGCTCAAAAGATCGAAGAAGAACTTAACTACCCTGGTGAAATTCGCGTAACGGTAATCCGCGAAAATCGCATTACTGAATTCGCCCGATAAGAAGACTCTCGAAAAACTTCCCAGATTCTTCGGCTGAAAGCCTCTGCATGACGGGAAGTTTTTTGTTTTCCCTTAAACGTGCTTGTGGACAGCTGTTGGCAAACATTAGGGCAATTTGCTATCATGCCTTTATGAGTAAGCATCATCTCACATTCTTAATTTTTGGCGATCTGTTTGGCAAGGTGGGGCGAGCACTCATGCAGCAACACTGTGCACGTTTGCAGAAAAAGTATAAACCCGACTTCACCATTGCCAACTCAGAAAATCTCACGCACGGCAGTGGCATCTCAAACACGACGATCAACGAGATGATGGATGCGGGTATCGATTTTTTCACGGGCGGCAACCATAGTCTGGATAACCACAACGGTCAGCAAACGCTTGCCATTCCCGGCATCCCTGTCATTCGACCGGCAAATATTGCCAAGAGCGCTCCTGGCGATGGCTATCGCCTCGTGCAGGTGAACGGGCACAATGTACTTATCATCAATCTGCTGGGAACACTCTTCATGCCCAAGCAGTACGCCAATCCGTTTACGATGGTTGATACGATTCTCGAAGCATTTACCGGCATCGAGCTTGCCAGCATTATCGTTGACTTCCATGCGGAAACAACGGCGGAAAAACTTGCCATGGCGCATCATCTCGATGGACGCGCATCACTCCTCTTTGGCACCCATACACACGTACCGACCGCTGATGAACGCATTTTTGACAAAGGCCTGGGATACATTTCTGACATTGGTTTTAATGGGCCGCTCAACTCCGTCATCGGTCTCAATCCTGAAATGACGATTCGCAACTTCACCCACACGCAGAAACAAAAAAATCGCATTGTCGAATCAGGTCCTGGTATGCTCTGCGCACTCCTTGTCACCATTGATACGCGCACGCGCGCCTGCGCCAAGATCACGCGTATTACCGAATATCACCAACTTTCATAAATAACCAAA
>CAYRMM010000066.1:0-4857 GCA_964425425.1 uncultured Gammaproteobacteria bacterium
AAATTTTCAGCCACTATGACTGATGTATATCGCGCATTGAACGGTGATAAACGGGAATACAGTTGGTACGACTATCGCACTAATGCTCTTGTCGGCAATCGTGGGTGGCGTATTGATTTCATTTGTGCAAGTGACGCGTTAGTGCCGCACTGCGAGGCATGTGTGATTGACCTTGAGCCGCGCACCTGGGAGAAGCCCTCAGATCACTGCCCGGTGGTGATAAAAATAGGGTAAGGTTAATAATTAACCTTAATTATTAACTTTTACTCCCCATCCACCGTTACGATGACATTTTCAATATCAGGAAATTGCAGAAGCGTTTGTGTGATGAGCTCAACGCGAGCATCGTGCGTACATGTTCCATTGCCGGCTGTCAGTTGGTTGTTGAGATCAATCGTTGCCGTGCCTTGTGAGATTGAGAGCTGTCGCAGCATCGTGCCTGAAGCAAAGATGTGTTGGTAGCCGGTTGGAAGATTGCCATTGAGTAAGGTCACGATGGCATTGATTTCAGGATATTCGTAGCGTGTATCAAGCGTTGCGGGCGTGACGGCAACAGGGTTTGAGCACGAGGTGTCAGTAGTGGCATATGCGTATACGACGACAGGCGTATCTGTGGTTGTCTCGTCTGCTCCATCGTCTGATGACGTGGTTGTATCTGGCTGCTCATCCGTTGGTTGAGTCGGTTGCGTTGGTTGAGTCGGTGTTTCGTCGGCATCTTGAGCATCAGGTTGGCGTGGTGGCGTGCCCCGCGTCTGATCTGTTGCTTGGGGTGCTTCTTCTGGTGTTGACGGGCGTGCCATGAAGTAGTAGATACCTGCCGCGATAATGAGAATTGCAATGAGATACAGTTGTTTTTTCATATGCATGAGGGGTCAGTAGGTTATAGAGCTATTGTAGCAAATAAGGCGTATTTATTGAAATATCAAGAAAAAACCGGCATACCCACGAGGGTAGCCGGTAGAAAGAGTGCACCGTGCGCCGTTTTAACGACGAATGGCCAGATGAACGTAGGGGATGGTGGTGATCACGCGATCGGTGATCGGCCCCATCGCCACCGTCTGGTATTTCAGCTCGCCGCCGATGACGTGCGGGAGCGTCAGGCACTCACGCAGCATGTCGCGGGCTTCGTTTACGGAAAATCCGCGGAACTCGCCCTTGATGTTGTCACCGATCGAGAACTCGATCGTGGTGAAGCGTGCGTACTGTTCAGCGAGGCGAACCTCGTTGATTTTCGCCTGCACCAGCTGCTTGCGATCTTCCAAGCACAGCGTACCCAGTTCTCGTGTGATGATTACGACGAGTACGCCGCCACGGGGGCGTTCGGTGATGCGGCGAGGGGTTGGTTGCGAGGGGCGGGGGACCAAGAGACTAAAGAGCGACATGGAGACCTCCTTCTCCAAATGGGTATGATTATGACAATACCATATTTATACGAATTGTCAAGGTTGCGTGGGGGTGCGGTCGTTGTGAAGACACGTTAATTTTTGATATACTAGCAGTATTGAAATAATGCCTATTATGCCCAGAGTACTTCAAATTATCGGGTTTCTCTTTTTTGTCATCCTGCTCCTGTTGCTATGGGCAGGACTCTTGCAACGAGTCACGATTGACGAGGTTGCGCTTGAGCCGATGTATGGTGTCTATCTCCAGCACTATGGTTCGTATGCGACCATCCCGTCAACGCTTGCGGAAGTGAAGCGCTATCTTGATGCGCAGGAAATTGATACCGAGGTAACGTTTGGTTATTACTTACAAGACCCCAAGATAACGCCACAAAGTTTATTAACGAGTTGGGTTGGCGTGATTGTTGATGAGCCGATTGAAATAGAAGAACCGTTTCAGGTATTGACCATGACACCTGATACGTATGTGCATGCGCAATTCCAAGGGCATCCGTATTTCGCTCCGTTCAAGGTGTATGGGAAGATGGATGAGTATATGCGGCGCTTGAGCCTTGATCGGACGGTGCCATCACTGGAAGTGTATACGCCACACCGCTGGGGGCAGTATTTGATTGACGTGTATCGATTGAAGCGAAATTTAAGCAACCCGGAAGCAACACAATAACAGAATTATAACGTGATCAGATTGTTACGCAGTCTGATCATTTTTTCTTTTCGTAATTCTTCGATAATAGGAATGAGGAGTTCCGGATCAAGGTTGGTGACGTGTGATAAGTCGCCAAGTGTCTGTGGTGAACGTTTGGTAAGTGCGCGAATGACGGCGCCGCGTTTTTGGCGGTGCGATCCTTCGAATGGTGATTGCTTGGTGTAGTGCTTGCTCTTGCGCGATGGGTTGGGGAATTCTTTTTTGACCCAGGTGCCGTAATCCATGAGAGCAGCGTACCATTCACGCGGATTATCGTGATCGACGGTTTGTTCGATACGTGGCATGAGTTGGTTGTCATGAATATCATAATCGTCAGCAAAGAAGTGATGAATATAGACACTGCGAATGTTGGTTTCGATAAAAACAACTGGCTTGTTGAACGCAAAAGCCATCACGGCGCGTGCCGTGTAGGGACCGATACCGGGAAGGGTTTCGAGTTCTTCAGTCGTGTGTGGAAGTTTCCCGTTGTGTTTGCGCACAACGACACGCGCCAGCTCGTGGAGTCGCTGCGCGCGGCTGTTGTAACCTAATCCTTGCCAGAGCGTCAACACCGTCTTGAGCCGCGCGCGGGCAAGGTCATGGATGGTGGGGAAGCGTTGCATGAACGCTTCATATTTGGGAATGACCCGATCAACTTGCGTCTGCTGCAACATGAGCTCAGAAACAAGGATACGATAGGGGTCACGTGTCTGCCTCCAGGGGAGATGATGTCGTCCGTTTGCATGATAATATGCCCAGACGAGTTTGCGGAATTGTGCGGGAGTGAGTGACATGGAAGAATATTCAAGATATGTTCAGAGTGGTATACTAGAAACGTAACTATTGTAACAGAGTATGCGGATAAACAAAATATTGCAAAATATAGCCTTTGTGCTGATGTGTCTCCTCATGGCACCAGCTGCACAGGCGCAATCAACAGAGCAAATTCAGCAATATGACGTTGCTCTTGTCGTCGAGGAGTCGGGTGTGATTGAGGTGACGGAGAAGATTCTCTATGACTTTGGCGCAGAGGAGCGACGCGGGATTATCCGTGAAATTCCCTTGTCATATACTAACGACGCTGGTAAGACGGTGACACTTGGGTTTGAATTAGTAGCTGTAACGGATGAGCAGGGTGCTGCATACGAAGTACTTGAGAGTGGTTCGTCATACAAGACGATTCGCGTTGGTAATCCGGATGTGTATCTCACGGGCCAACATTGGTATTATCTGACGTATCGTGTTGATGGAGCGCTCGCGCAGTATGCAACGCACACGGAGTTGTATTGGAATGCGATCGGGACTGATTGGTCGGTGCCGATTCAACAGGGAAGCGTGCAGGTCACGATTCCGAGTGGTGCTGATCGTGCTGATGCGCAGGCGACGTGCTATACCGGCGCATATCAGTCGGTGTTTGCCTCGTGCTCAAGTGATGTTGTTGACGAGCGCACCTTTGCCTTCGAGCTAGCACAAGCACTTGATGCCTTTGAAGGGTTAACGATTGTGGCCGGGTGGACGAATGGGTTGGTGCGCGTCCCAACGGAGGTGACCATTGAATCTGAGCCTGACGCAATGGTGAGTATTGATGGCGTATCACGTGGATATACGCCCATGACGTTACGCATCTCAGAGGGTTCGCATGAGGTGATGCTTGAGGCGTTTAAGTATGTACCGTTGACGTCTGCCATTACCCTTGAACAGGGGCAAATTGAAACCTTTACCTACATACTCACCAAGTCATGGATCGGCTATCTTGTGGAGTATGTGCTACCGTTTTTGCTATTACTGCTGGTGAGCGGCGGCTTGATTCGGCATTGGATGCGTAAGGGGCGCGATCCACAAGGGCACGGTACGGTCATTGCGCAGTATGAACCGCCACAGGGCATGACGCCCGGGGAGGTGGGCGTATTGTATGATGAAAAAGCGCACATGCACGATATCAGCGCGAGTATCGTCCATCTTGCCACACAAGGATATCTAACAATCAAGCGCATTGATGAAGAGAAAAAGCGGTGGTTTGGTAGTGGTACGCCGAAATTCAGCTTGGTCAAAAAGAAGCATCCTGCGGTTGATAATAAACACATCACCGCGTTTGAAGTTAAGCTGTGGGAAGATATTTTTGTTACACAAGATGAGGTGACGTTGGCAAGTTTGGAAAATACGTTTTATACCAAACTCCCGTCACTGAAACAGACCTTGATTGATCGCATGGTTGAACGCGGATACTATGAAAAAGATCCGGTGAAGACACGCAATAATTGGATTGCGGGAGCGATTGGGTTTATGCTGCTCGGAGGCTTTGCCTCAATGGTGCTTGCGGGGATCTTTGAGGCGTGGTTGTTTATGCCAGTGCATATGATTAATACGGTTGTGTTCTTTGTTGTTGCGTGGGTTATGCACCGTCGAACGCCAGAGGGCGCGCGTGTACATGAAGAGGTGCTGGGTTTGCGAGAGTTTATCAAAGTAACCACGCAGGATCGCATCAAGGCGATGTACAGTCCGGAGAATTTCCAGGATTTGTTTGAAAAGCTGTTACCGTACGCCATGGTGTTTGGTCTGGAAGAAGCATGGGGCAAGCATTTTGAAGGACTTTTTGAAGCACCTCCTGGATGGTACGAAGGAAAGGAACCTTTTTCACCGGTACAATTTGCAGCTACTATGCATGCCTTTAATGCAACATCACAGCAGGCGCTTGCGTCGGCACCTTCGTCGTCTGGGTCGAGCTCGGGGGGCTGGTCGGGTGGCTCTGGGTTTTCGGGTGGTAGTAGT
>CAYRMM010000067.1:0-4098 GCA_964425425.1 uncultured Gammaproteobacteria bacterium
TACCCGCCTGCCAGCTATAGGTGTTTTGGTCTTGCGCGTTGCTGTTTGCCAACAAACAGTCGTTTTGCGTTAACAAACCGGCACTACTGTCAGTATTCGCATTGGCACCATCGCTCACACACACACCACATTGCGCCGCAATCACGTTATACAAGATCGCGTTTTCACATGAAGTGCCGTTCCATGTTCCACCGTTTGCTGTACATGCTGCCGCTGTCGTGAACGGTACATCAGTACACGTATTCACAATGCGCCCGTTAGCGCCGGTCGGATCAATACACGCGTCAATCTCATTGCTCAGATTGCCATCACCATTGGTATCCGTCAGCTGACGTGATAATGAGGCGTCCCACAATGGGTGTACTGACTGTGCCGGCAAAAACTCAAACGAACCGTCTTGTACGATGTTGTTTCCTTCTGATTTGAGGAGCATTACCTGCGAGCAGCCCTTGTCGGCACTCGTACAAAACTCAACGTTATCGTTAATATACAAACGAGAGTTTGAACACTGTGTGCCATCCCACGTACCGCCGGCCGCGACACATGACGCCAATGAGACGAATCGTGCCGTATCCTGCCAGAACGCACCCTGCCTTACCGTTGAGACCCAGATACACCCGGCATTATCTTCATTACACAAGCCATCACCAATCAAACTATCTTTGTTGAACGATCCCGTTGATCCATCTTTGAAGACGTACGTCTGACATGACGCAAATTCCGCAGGACACTCACGTCCCGTAAATGACCAGACATTTTCTTCTTTCACACAGTATCCGTAATTACCATCACCAATATCGCTGGTAATTTCGGTACACGTCAGATAACGCGTATCACTTGATTTGCTTTCCAAAATTTCCCCGTATTCGTACAAGTTACACTGTGTCTGTGGTAACTTCACCACCCAGTCAGGGTTGATCAAGCCACAGAATGGGCTCATGTTTGGCTGCCCATTGATCACTTCAAACTCACCACATTCAAAGGCAAATGAACCTGTCTGTTCAAAGCCGTCGATAATCGCGCCGAGATTTGCATTGATCACCGCATCGCGGAAAATCAAGAAATCAGCAGCATTATTCTTCGTGATATTCTCGCCAAAAACACACTCACCGCTGATATCACGGTACGGGAAGGTTCCCGGCAAATCAGCATCAGCAAAGCCATCGGCATCCGGGTCAATCAACGCATCCTGGTAGCAGGCAATTTTCAATCGCGCCGCAAACTCAAAACCAAGAGGCATGATGCGTAACTTGCGCAACTTTTGAGCTGCCGGCAAGCTAAATCCTTGCGCAACCTGTGGCACCTCACCTTGCGGCGTAATACCTAACGCAAAATTACGATCAATGAATCCTTTTGCAATTGCCTCACGAATCGTGAGTTTTTGTGTCAGTGCCTGTTGTAGTTTTGGCTGAATGGTACAGTTATACAATGAAGGATTTGCCTGTCCGCGCGGACATGTCGCCAATTCCTGCAAGATATTAAAATCACCGTCCGGGAAAATATCCAGCGTCGCAAACGCATCTTCATCGAAAGCGCTCACAAATTCCGACGTAACCGCGCGCGACTCGGCTCGATTAACCGACTGCGTGAACGCATCAAGCGTGCTCAATGACGATGATCCTGCTCCTGACGTATTGACTGATCGCCCCGTACCGATCCCCTGAATGATTTCTTGAATACTGCTCAAGAGACCACGCATCGCGATGATTAAATCAGAATACGAAACAGTATCACCATTTTGCTGCGCCACTTCCTGGGCGTTACGAATGGCATCAATACACTTATCCGTCACCTCAGCCGGCAAACACTCACGGTTGGCATCAAGTTTCCCTGACGCACATCCTGTTTCAAAATTTGCGTTAATTGATTTTTTGATGTTGTTCCACGCGGTAATAATATTCAAATCATCCTGCGTGCATGGAGGATTATTCGGGTCAAAGGTTAATCCGGCAACGGCTGTTGGACATTGAGCAGGATCGCGGCGGCATGCTTCTTGTTGCGCGATTTGCTGCTGTAATTCCGGAGACAATTCGATATTCACAAACTGCCCCACCGGAGAATTGGCCACCAACGGGTTCAGCTCACTGAGCCCTCGAATCAAGAGTTGATTCCAAAATGTTGCCAAAAAGACGTTCAACCCGTCCGCAAAAATCTGACCGGTGTATTCCGCAAAGATATTTTGTCCACCAACGGTTGATTGGACCTGCGACTGTTTAACTTCGGCGGGATTCTTGGCCAATTCTGAAACGGCCGTCTTGTCAGGGTTAATCGCTGTCCCTTTTTCTAATGAAGCGATAATTTCATCGGTTTTCTTGCGGTACTTCTCGTTGAGAAGCTCTTTGGTGAGTTGTGAAAAGGTCGCTTTTTCGTTACTCGCTGGTTCAAATGATTTCGACCATTCATTAAAGCGTTCTTCATCGCTTGGCGTTTCGACACCAACTTTTTCAACCTGCTCTTGTCCTGTTTCAAAGACGCGCACAATGTCATTGCTCTGTTTGAGCAATGTTTCTTGCGCCGCAATCGTCATCGCAGCCGACTTGTTGATAACCTCCGTCACAATATCACGCAATCGCTGCCCTGTGCCATCACCCTGCGCGTCCAGTGCCACCGTATAGCGAATAAATGCCTGTAAAAAGTCAGGTCCTGACTCCACACGCTCTGTTTCTTTAAAACGGAACCAGTCAAAATCCTGCTCCACAAAGACCGGATGAAAGAGCGATGAGAACTCACCAAGCTCATTGGTTCCCTTAAACGCACCAAACGGCCGACTTTGATCGGTCGGGAAGATGTTCGCTCCGTGACGATACCCTAAATCACCAAATCCGCCCTTACCGCGCAAAAGGTCACCGCCATTAAAGACAATTTGACATGCCGCAAACTCCAACTCATTCATCTTGCGACCACCCATGCTATAGGTAATCCATCGATCCTCGAGACGAATCGGGTTTTGAGGATCCGGTACTTCCGCCAAGAATGTTTCACGGAATCGACCGCCCACCTGCTCAAGCGGGCGCTCTTCAAGCTCTTGGGCAATAAAACTAGGGTCAATGATATATTGAAATGTTTGCACCTGACTTTGGACCGCATTACGCGTTGCGTCAGCAGGGATACAGACAACCGCCTTGATCACCGTTTGCACATTGTCAGCGTCACTATCGTTAAATGCAATTGGTGCGGTCTTTCTGTCTCCTGAAGCAATGGTCTGATCCGCGATAATCGAAGGACTTGTAGAACAGTTTGGTGTTGAATTATCCAGCGTATAGCGAACGGTCGCCGGTCGTTCATCAGGAGGGGCGACATAAAAAACAAAGATGTCTCCACGGGATGCAACTCCCGAGAAATTTCCCGATGACCCAATAATCATGTAGTTCTGTCCCGCCTCTTGGTACACCCCATCCGGCGGCCACACGTCCAAAAATGCCGTTGTTGCGGTCCGATTGGTGTCGTCAAGCTGCGTATTACCTGCCCCACCGAAATCAATATTCGCTGAAACTGCCTGATCACCAAACGAAGCCTCAAATGAACTTTGATCAACCTCCACCTCACGACTCTGATTACCTTCGATGCGAACATCAAGAACGCGATTCAACCCCACCAAACATGTGTTATACAACGACTGCGTACGCGTCAGTGCTTTTTCAATCGGAGTCCTCGCACGCTGCGCTTTTTTGTTGATCTCATTTACCAGCTCGTCAAGCACCGTCGATGCATTACCTGTGCGCGCATCATTCGTACCCGCGGTGAGCCATCCTGTCGTCGGAGCCAATACAAGATTCTTCCACTCATCAAGCGTTGGCTCTAAGTCAGCATACGCACCGGTGAGTCGAGCATCTTGTTCACAGTCACTGCGGTAAAATGCGTACTTATCGGTAAAGTCACGATTATCAACAATACCGAGGTTGTAATAACGCACGTCCTGTAAAATCTCACAGAGCAGTTCTTGCCTTGCCTTCTCAATTGCCTCAGGATCATTAAAGTCATTGCTTAACGCCCCTGCTGCCCCCTGCCCCTCACGTAGTACCTGCTCAATCTTCTCTAAATCTTGCGTGACGCGCGTGTTAAACTCAGACTCTTCATCACCGTATTTTTCATTCAACT
>CAYRMM010000067.1:4197-4840 GCA_964425425.1 uncultured Gammaproteobacteria bacterium
TCAACTCTTCGATCGCCGCCCAGACAACGGTACGATTCACTGTCACATCAACGCCAAATGACGAAGCAACTTCAGCAAATGAACCGACCGTCTTGGCTCCAATGTCAACATTAATCTGCACGATATCACGCAGATTGATTTCCTGTAGGTTTTGTGAGATCTGGGTAAGCGAACAGCGCGGCTGATACGCGTCAGGCTGTTCTAAAAATGGTAAGTTGAGCGCGAAATCAAGCGTAATGCGCGGATCAAAGTTACACAAATCAATACCCGTCAATCCGTTGACGATATCATTCACCAAGTCACCCACCACACCGTCTGCCAATGCCGACCAGTACCCTGAATCAAAGCTAAAGACCGGTCCACCAAAATTACCGGTTGCCAATCCTTTTGCGAGATCTTGGGCGATCGTATTAACGACGGTTCCCAACGCCTGTTTGTACAGTACCGCACCGGTCTGCGAAATTAAATCCTTACTAAATTCATACGCTCGCTCCCAGATATTATTCGCCTGATCTAAAATACCCAGCGTTACCTGTGCCGGCGCTGTCACCGGATCGACAAACTGTGCTCGCGCGGGAGCGACAAAAAGTGTTGCGGCGAGCGCAATGACGGTAATCACGTGCAATGTTGTGGCAATCGATCG
>CAYRMM010000068.1:0-4833 GCA_964425425.1 uncultured Gammaproteobacteria bacterium
ATGTCACGGGCGAACATCGCTTCATCCACGCGGAGCGAGGCGACACAACGGTCTTCTCGTCATCAGTCATTCCAGGTAACGAACGTACCGTCTCAAATCTCAAAGATTCACTCGCGCGCAAAGGCTGTCGCATCATCCACTACGCCAACATGGATATTCACGCCGGTGGACACGCGAAACAAGATGACTTACGCGAGCTCATTGAGATGCTGGATCCGACCTACTACGTTCCAATCGAACAAAGCCACTACAGTTTGCAGCAAAACGGATTTGTGGCGATTGACCACGGCGTACCGTCTGAACGCGTCTTCTTAACCGACAACGGACGCATCATGGAGTTTGAAAAGAAGGGTGATGCAGTCACCGGGAAGCTCACTGACCTCTTCATCCCGACCGACTACGTCTTTGTGGACGGTCTGGGCGTAGGTGATGTCTCAGAAATCGTCTTGCGTGATCGTATGATCTTGGCAAGCGACGGTATGATTGTCATCATTGCGACTATCGACCACAAGACCGGTCGCCTGGTCGGCAACCCTGATATTATCTCTCGTGGGTTTATCTATCTCAAAGATAATAAAGCGCTTGTTGAAGAGACTCGTCAAAAGGCAAAGAAAATTGCCATGAACACTGACGTGAACTCACGAGCCTTTGATGACCACGTCAAAAATCGCATGCGCGATGAAATCGGAGAACTGCTCTACAAAAAAACTAATCGACGCCCGATGATCCTTCCTGTGGTTATCAGCGTCTAACCACCAAAAGTCTGCTCTCGGGCAGACTTTTTGGCTTTTAAACACTTCATTGATACCCCCGCAAATTCATGCTACTCTATACCTATATTCTTCTCTCTTTATATGAAACACCACACTATTCTTTCGGGGATGCAGCCGACTGGTGAACTGCATCTCGGTAACTACTTAGGGGCGCTCAAAAACTTTGTTGAACTCCAGGAGCAGTATGACTGTTACTTTTTTATCGCAACCTACCACTCGCTCACCATCGCATATGATCCGGGAGAAAAACGACAACAAATCCGCAATCTTGCCAAGGCATACCTAGCGGCGGGCGTTGACCCGAAACGATCAATCGTCTTTGACCAAGCAGATGTTCCTGCGCACATGGAGTTGAATTGGATTTTTAACACGCTCACGCCAATCGCTGAGGCAGAGCGCATGACACAGTTCAAAGACAAGTCAGCCAAGAATAGTAAGAATATTAACCTCGGCCTCCTCACCTACCCGATTTTGCAAGCCGCAGATATTCTCCTCTATCGCGCCACGGCAGTGCCCGTCGGGATCGATCAAGTGCAGCATGTTGAGCTCACGCGTAAAATCGCGCGCTGGTTTAATAACCGTTATAAGGTTGAATTTTTCGCCGAACCTGAAACAATCCTCACCAAAACTCCCAAAGTGCAATCATTACTACACCCTGATAAAAAAATGTCCAAGTCCGACGGCGCCAATGCGTATGTCGGTATCCTCGATACTCCCGACACCATTCGCAAAAAGGTGAAAAAAGCTGTCACCGGCACCGGTACTGAAACAACGACTCCTGAGGGCGCGGCCAACTTACTCGCACTCATGGAAGAGTTTGGCGCGGCTGATCGCGCGTCAGCATATCGTAAAGACATTAAGGCTCAATCGGTGCGCTATGGAGATCTCAAAAATGAACTCGCTGAAATTATCATTACGGCACTTACGCCACTCCAAGAACGCTATAACCAAATCAGCGATGCTGATATTGACGCGGTGTTAGTACACGGCGCGCAACAGGCATCAGTTGTCGCCAACGAAACGCTGGCTGAAGTCAAGAAGATTATTGGTCTCACCTCATAAGCACTGAGCTGCTCAAGGGAACACGAGCAGTTATCCGCTCAACACTGGACCCCCTACGGGTCGTTGACAAATGAGCATAAGCATGGTACAATTCATCATGCTCTGTTCAGTATCGTATCAATGAGCAGCCAGTTACCCCCGCTCAGCGGGGGAGGAAAGTCCGGACACCCCGAACCACTCACTTCGTTCGGGTTCAGGGTTCTACCCTTGAGCCTCTCGGATTGAACATCGGTCATGGTAGTGGATAACGTCCACCCATCCAACAGCAATGTTGCGATGAGGACCAGTGCCACAGAGACAATACAAGCGGGATTGAGTGACCCTCCTTCGCCAAGGCTTCGGCGGGTTGCTCGAACTGACTTTGTCAGTTCTCGCAAAAGGTGAAAAGTGCATTGATGTGCCTCACACATGTTTACCTCATCCAAAACGGATGCTGTAAGCGATTGCCACAGCAATCATACGGTGCTTCAATGCTCCCACATGCGCGAGCATGATGTGGTGGTAAACTCTACCTGGTGCAAGAGCAAATGTTGCGAATACGCAATTGCGTGTTTGCATAAGTAGCTCGCTTGACCCCCTGAGCAATCATGGGGCTAGATAGATGACTGGCCCTCTCACTTTCTCTGAAAGTGACGGAACAGAATCCGGCTTATCGCTCACTGATACGATCCTGCACAGACCAGCAAGGCCCACACATGTGGGTTTTTGCATATACCGCGCTATAACAGAAAAGTAAAAAATGCTATACTACATTTCATATGAAACGATCACAACTTATCTTCACAACAGTCCTCGTTCCCGTTGATTTTCTCATGCTGCTCATGGCAGCAATTGCAGCATACCGCTTTCGTATTGATTCGTTTGTCACCGACATTCGTCCGGTTATTTACACGCTCGACTTCAACAGCTATCTCGTCTACGCGCTAATTGCCGCCGTGATGTGGCAAGTCATCTTTGCCCTCACGGGACTCTATGTCGTCAAAAGTAACCGCAAGCTCAGCCAAGAACTTGGGCGTATTTTTGTCGGCTGCTCAATTGGATTGCTCGTCATTGTCTTTGATATCTTCTTGCAGCGCGAACTCTTTTCTTCACGCTTTATCATTCTCGCTGCCTGGCTCTTTGCTATTATCTTTGTCTTTGTAGGACGAGCCTTGGTCTTGGCCGTGCAACGTCAATTCTTCAAGCGCGGATATGGTGCCATTAAATTAATTGTCATTGGCACCGGAGAACACACCAACGTTATTACCCATGAATTGGGTGAAAACCCAAGTCACGGATTTCGTATTATCGCGCGCTTCCCTTCATTTACACCCTCAGTCAAAGAAGAGATTCTCCAGCTCCATCAGCAGCATGTACTTGATGAAATCATGGTAACTGACACGTCATTTGATAAAAATACCATGCTGGATATTATCGACTTTACCGAAGAACATCACTTGGGCTTCCGTTACGCTGCTGACATGTTCAACACGGTCTCAGCAAATACCAAAGTCGAGCCGATTGCCGGAGTACCGGTTATCGAATTGCGCAAAACACGGCTTGATGGCTGGGGTCGTGTCTTTAAGCGAACCTTTGATATCTGCGCGGCTCTCTTTTTCATCATCCTCCTCTCTCCACTCATCCTCCTAACTGCACTCGCGGTTCGCCTCACCTCACCGGGACCTATTATTTTTAAGAATGAACGTGTTGGGCAAAAAGGGAAGCATTTTGATACGCTCAAATTCCGCTCTATGCGCTCAGAGTTTTCGATCGGCAGACAATTCAAAGACTCTGAGAAGGCCCTTGCCTACGAACAAGAGCTTCTCAAGACAAAAAACACCCGATCAGACGGACCAATTTATAAAATCGCTGATGATCCGCGACTGACACCGATCGGCGCCTTTATCCGTCGCTGGAGTCTTGATGAACTACCTCAGTTTTTCAACGTCTTGCGAGGTGACATGAGCATCGTTGGGCCGCGCCCTCATCAGCCACGCGAGGTTGCGCTCTATGATAAACATCACAAGCGCCTCCTGACCATTAAGCCGGGTATTACGGGTATGGCACAAGTTTCCGGTCGCAGTGATCTCTCATTTGCTGACGAAGCAAAACTTGACCTCTACTACATTGAACACTGGACGCCCTGGATGGACATTCAGATCATTCTCAAAACGCCCATTGCCATCCTCAAACAACGAAAAGCAGCCTAATCCAAACAGCGCCTCAAAGGCGCTGTTATGGTATCAAGAACGCGCCTCGAGAGCAGTTGCTCAAATGCCATAAGTTCGGTAAGATACCCCTATGAACAAACCTCGCAAAGTGGCACTTGTCCACGACCAACTCAATCAAGCAGGTGGCGCGGAACGCGTTTTATTAGCGCTCACCGCTCTCTTCCCGGAAGCGCCCATCTACACACTTATCTATGACCAGGATCGTCTCAAGGGCTTCGAAAACAAGCGAATCATTCCAAGCTTCATTCAGCAGATGCCCCTGGGAAAAAGCAAGTTTAAATGGTATCTCCCCATGATGCCTGCTGCCGTTGAGGCACTTGATCTCTCGGCCTATGATCTGGTCATCTCTTCATCGTCAGCACTCATCAAGGGGATCATCACCGGACCACACACAACACACCTGTGGACCGATAGCACTGAATACGCTGAAACCGTACACGCTCCCTTGTTTATCAAACGGATGCTCCCTTTGTATTTGAGCAAATTGCGCGCGTGGGACCAACTTGCTGCACAACGTGTCGACCACTACATTGCCAATTCAGCGACCGTTGCCCGACGCATCAAAAACTTTTATCGCAAAGATGCTGCCGTCGTCTATCCTCCGGTCGACGTTGAGCAGTATCCAACGCCTGCGCAACCAAATGAGTTGGGTGACTACTTCTTGATGATCGGTCGATTACGTCCTTACAAAAAATTCGACTTAGCAATCAAGGCGTTTAATAAGCTCCAAATCCCCCTCAAAATTATTGGTACAGGCGAGCAGGAGGCGGAGCTCAAGAAGATGGCTG
>CAYRMM010000069.1:0-4790 GCA_964425425.1 uncultured Gammaproteobacteria bacterium
GGTTGCTTTTGGCGGGGATTATTCTGATGTTCCTCTTTGTATAAAAAACCTCCAAGCTCAGCTTGGAGGTTTTTTAATCTTTCTTTTTACGTCGCGTGATTGAGTAGGCGATGTAGCTGATAATGGTCCCAGCTTCCACGGTTGCGGTTCCCATGATGGCTGCCGCAAGACCGAAGTTACGGTGTTGGGTGACTGTTGTAATCGAGTCGTAGTATCCAGCGATGGTGGTGCTGTCGATCAGCGCGTCTTTTGGCGTACCAAAGAGTTGGACGACGAGCGTTGTTTCAACGCCGTTCATTGTTCCTTTGGTAACCGCGATTCCCATCTCTTCGAAACTATGGTTGAGAATATTGGCGCGATGAGCGGGGGAATTCATCCATCCGGCAACGACATCGGTTGCCATGGTGTAATCAATCGCCAAATTCTCTCCGACGATGTTGTAGTTATAGCCTACTTCATCGATAAAGGCGTAGAATGGTTGTTCATCGAGGTCATGCGCGAAACGTTGTTCTGCAAAGAGTGCTTGTGCCTTGTGATAGGCAGCTTGCTGGAGGAGGGGGTTTTCCAAAAGCGGATCGTAGTCGCGTGTCATACGCTCTGCGTTCACGAGCTCAAAGAGCTCTTGTTTACTCATGTTTGCTGATGCCTGGAAGGGCAGGGCAAGTGAGGTGATGAGCGCAAGCGTGGTGATAATGTATGTTGGTGTGAAGGTGTTCATAATAGCCTAATATTAGGCGTTTATTTACGAAATAGAAAAGATGAGACGGATTTCGCCTCACCTTTACTCTAGTATTGTAGCATATATTGCCATTGGTTGTCAAGATGTTTGAGCGAGAAGGGGGAGATTGTGCCCAGAAACGATCCTTGCTATACTGCTGCTATGACATATAGAAAAGTATTCTCATTTGCCCTTGTTGCTGCGCTCTTAGGAGCCGTATGGCTTTGTGCGGTTATTACGATTGGGCAAAGTGGCTCTGATGAGCCGGTTGTTGTGACGATTGGTAAGGGGGAAGGTGTTGCCGAGATTATGGCGACCTTGGAAGAGCACGATCTGCTGGATAGCTCCTTGGTTTTCAAGGCGTGGTTAGCGTACAAAGGGTATGATCGAGCGCTTAAACCGGGGTCGTATGAACTTACTCCCTCAATGTCCATGGACGTCATTGCCCAAGAGCTTATCTCGGGGGTGAGTTACAATGAAGCAAGTATTACTTTGCTTGAGGGATGGAATCTACGGCAAGTTGCTGACTATCTTATCGCGCAAGGATTTATTGCTAATGCAGAAGATTTATATACGTATACAGGATATCCTGCGCAAGTGTTTCATGGTACCAATGATGTGCTGCATGACGAGTATGCTTTTTTGACTTCAGTACCGTCAGGATATTCGTTTGAAGGATTTATCTTTCCTGATACGTACCGTGTTTTTACCGACGCGTCAGTTGAGTCAATTTTGCGCAAGGTTTTTGATAACTTCGAAAGTAAGTATGAACTCTTGGCTGACGAGATTGAGGCAAGTGAACTTGATTGGTATGATGTGATCACGCTTGCATCGATTGTTTCCAAGGAGGCGCGTACGTATGAAGATAAGCGGATGGTGGCTGGTGTTTTTTTGAATCGTATGGAGATTGGCATGGCGTTGCAATCTGATCCGACGGTGAACTATGTGACATTGAAGGTGACCGATAACCCGTCACTTGATGATATTGCTACTGAGTCAGAATACAATACGTATAAGTATGCTGGCTTACCACCGACACCAATTGCCAATCCGGGGTTGGATGATATCAAGGCCGTGCTTGATCCGGTTGATCATAACTACTTTTTCTTTTTAAATACCCAACAGGGTGAGATGATCTTCTCACGTGATTTTGATGAACATCGGGCAAATCGAGTTAAATATGGACAATAAGTCAGATATCTATGAAATCAAGTATTGATACAAAATTTTTCAGCAAGCTGAAGCGTGAGTATAGCGCGTATGTGCAGGGTCGTAATGATATTATCGTGGTGTCTCGAGATATTTTGAAACATGCCAAACAGGCAATTTTTGCGTGCCATCGCAATCAGCTCCCTGAGGCCGCGCGGAGCTTAACGTCTGCTGAAGCAATCATACGTCAGGTGCAGCGTCGTATCGCCAAGAACCCTTCGCTTGGACGTGAGGGGGCGTTTGCTGCTGCTTTAGAAGAGTATGCTGAGGCGCGATTGGTGTATACCTACCTACAGACAGGAACGGTTGGCGCACTACGGGAGATTGAGCTTTCGCATGAGATTTATATTGGAGCACTTTCTGATCTCACCGGGGAATTGACGCGTAAGGCGATTGCGTATGCGACTGAGCGGAATGTTGCGGAAGTGCGCAAGATACACCAGGTGGTGAGTGAGATTCTGGAACAATTCATTACCTTTGATTTGCTGTCGCATTTGCGCAGCAAATATGATCAGGCACGCAAAAATCTTCGTAAAATCGAAGAGATTTTGTATGATTTATCACTCGTCGAATAATAACAATGTTTACCGAAGCAATTGAGACATTACTCAGGGAACTTGAGATACTCAAGGAAGAAGGGGGGTATCCTAATATTGATCGTCCCACAGCGCAGTATTTGTATGAGATGGTAATGCGTGAGCAACCTGCTCAGATACTGGAGGTTGGGGGGTGCAATGGGTATTCAACAATATGGCTGGGACTGGCTGCTTCAACGTATGGTGGCCAGGTAACCACGATTGAATGGAGTGATGATCGTTATGAGGCGTTGTCTCGCAACGTGCAGCGTGTCGGATTAACAAACATCACGCCTCTGCATGCTGATGCAAAAACGGTATTGGCGGCGTGGGATACGCCCGTTCAGTTTGTTTTTTTAGACGCGATGAAACGTGAATATCTGGTGTATGCACAGCTTCTCAAGCAGCACCTTCAATCGGGAGGAGTGCTGGTTGCTGATAATATCCACTCACATGCCGACAAGTTGAAGGATTTCGTCGAATATGTCACAATGGACGATGCATTCGAGGTAGAAATTTTAGAGTTAGGGACGGGGCTTTTGATAGCTCGTAAGCGATAAACTATGTTTGAAAAACTTGAAAACGAACAATTTGTCGTCTTTGATATTGAGACTACCGGTCTTGATTGGCGTATGGGCAATCAGGTGATTGAGCTTGCCGGGCAAAAGATTGTTAACGGGGAAGTGGTTGATCAGTTTCATGAGTTGATTAATCCGACTTGTCCGGTTGAAGATGGTGCGTACCGTGTGCATGGTCTCTCGAACATGTTTTTGGCGGAGCAGGGAGGGAAGGCAGAGGAGCATTTCCCGCGCTTTTTGGATTTTGTGCAGGATGCTATTTTAGTAGGGCATAATATTTTGACCTTTGACGTACCTTTTTTAAATGCAGATTTGCAGCGTTATCAGCTGCGTACCTTGAATAACATGATCATTGATACGTTGGTAATGGCGCGCAAGTTGTTGCCACACTTGCCCAATCACAAACTGGGAACGGTTGCAACGCACTTTGGCGTTGACCCAAGCGGTGCTCATCGCGCCATGGTTGATGTTGAGATGAACAAAAAAGTATTTTTACAGATGCTTAATCAATATCTCGAACAGTTGGCTCATGAAGCGGCACAGAAAGATGTTATTTCGTCGCGTCCGCAGACTTTACTCTAAGCTATGGAGCGCACGCCTCACAATGCAGAGAGCAACGCTCATCGCGCCTGGGAGATGAAGAGCTTGCGTGTTGAACGAGATGGCCGTGTCATCGGTACTCTTGATATTATTGATATTCCTCACCCAGTGAAGGTTTCATATCTTGATATTATGACGGTAGCATTGGAACATCGAGGGAAAGGTGTAGGTAAAGAGTTGTTACAAGAATTTATGGAGTACGTCACGGCGAACAAGCGCGTGGGTCTTTTATTGAATGTTATTCCAAACGATCATCCGGCGAGGGGGATGTACGCGTCGATGGGGTGGCGCGCGGTTCCTGATCACGCGGATTGGATGCAGTATAATGCTGAATTTTCAGCTGCTGAGGCGGGTGAGCGATTGCATGAGGTTATTACGAGCATCCAGCAAGAATATATCTAACACACATGAAGATTGAAATCATTCAAGTCGGTAAAGATAAGGATACCTGGGTGCATGAGGCGACGCAGGAGTACCTCAAGCGCTTACAGGCCTTTGCTGAGGTTACTTTCGTGACGGTCAAAGAGGAGCGTGGGCATGATGATGTTCGTCAGATTGTACAGCGGGAAGGGGAGCGTATCGCCGAAAAACTCAAAGAGGGGTATCGGTGCGTCGTGCTTGATGTTTCGGGAAAGGTTTATGATTCTCCTGCATTTGCTTCATTGCTGGAAAAGATCCGTGATCAGGAAGGTGGAAAGCTTCAGTTTGTGATTGGTGGTGCATTTGGTGTTTCAGATGACATTCGTGCGCAGGCGGATCGATTGCTCTCATGTTCTCCTATGACTTTTACGCATCAATTGATTCGCATCATGCTACTCGAGCAGCTCTACCGAGGATTTTCAATACTGAAGGGGAGTGGTTACCACAAGTAAAGTATGCTATACTTGGGTGCGGTAACTTGATAATCAGAAGTCACGAATACTGCGTGACTTTTGTTGTATCATCACTTACTCATAATGCGTAATGCCATGCCGACGTCGCAGCGAACCGTCGTTTTCTCACTTGGAGGCTCCTTAGTGTATCCCGAAACGCTTGATATTGCGTTTCTCAAAAAATTCAAACGGGTGATCAGCGCGTTTGTCGCGCGTGGGAATACGGCAATTATTGTAG
>CAYRMM010000070.1:0-4748 GCA_964425425.1 uncultured Gammaproteobacteria bacterium
GAAGTGCTCACCGGGTCAGCTGATCTGCCACATAACCTCGAGGAGTTAGGAAAGTATGTGTCGATTGTCTTAATTACGGATGGTAAGGCGGGCGCGTATGTGCGTACTGAGGGAGGCTCATATTTCGTGCCGTCGACGGGAACCGCACCACTCAACACAACTGGCGCGGGTGATGCGTTTGGCTCAGGATTTTTGGCAGCATATATCACCACTCAGGATTGGCAGATGGCGGTGAAAGTGGGTACGTTAAATGCAGATGGTGTCGTCTCACAGATGGGTGCCAAGCACGGTTTGCTGAGTAAAATGCCTTCAGCTCAACGACTACGTCAACTGACGATCAAAAAGCTATGATCAAATACTTTGCGCTCTTAGTCCAGTCATATATTTTTATCGCAGTCATCTCATTACTTGCGGGTCTTTTGTTTGCCGACGCGTTGACACCCTATGCATATCTAGGGACATTATTTTTGCAGATCATCTTCTTTTTGAGCGCATTAAAAATTGATTTCACGGCATTAAGCAGAGCAGCGAGCTCATGGAAATCGTTGGTACTGATTAATTTTTTTATGTTGATTCTGCTCCCAGTGATTACGTATGTCATTGCTTTAGCGCTTGTCCCAGATTTGGCAGTCGCGTTGATGCTATTGGCGGCGATGCCGGCAGGATTAACGACACCACTTCTCACTGAGGTGGTGAAAGGGAATATGGAGCTATCGCTTATTTTGACGATTACAACATCACTGCTTGCGCCCATCACCATTCCGCTGGTGCTCGCTGCGTTGATCGGAGCGCAGGTTGAACTGAGCTTATTAGAGATGTTTTTGAAGCTGGTGAACATTCTCGTCATCCCGTTCATTATTGCCTTGATTACCAAGCGATTTTTTCATGTGCAGGTTTCTCGTTCAATGTACACGTTTAAGCCAATTTCATTACTCCTGCTGGGTGGTTTGATTGCTGTGCTTGTCGCGCCTCAGGCGACATATATTTTGGCAGGACTCCAGAGTTCAGCGTGGGTCTTGGTGGTGATGATTGTATTTTATGTCCTTTTGCATGCCGCAGGATACTATTTGACGCCATGGCTTTCGCATCCTGATCGTGTTACCGTTGCAGTGAGCGTGACGTACATGAATTTTGTGCTCGCACTTTTTGTGGGGTCTGAATTTATAAAAGATCCCGTTGTGATGATGGCGCTCGTTGTTCAAATAGTGCCTTGGGCGCTGATGCTCGTCCCCTTTAAGTATATGATTCATAAAATTAATGGTTATGGCCTCCACTAAACCCAAAGTTTTTATCACGCGTAAAATTCCGCCAATTGCAACGCAGTTATTACGCGACGCTGGATTTCGCGTTGAACAGTTTAAACTGTCTGATGCTAAGATTACCCGCAAGGAGTTACTCGCCAAGGTGAAGCGGTGTACGGCAATTTTGCCGCTTCTGACCGAGAAGATTGATTATGAGGTGATGCATGCAGCAGGGCAGCAACTCAAAGTGATCGCCAACTATGCTGTCGGGTTTGACAATATTGATGTGCAGGAAGCAACCAAGCGCGGCATTAAGGTTGGTAACACGCCCTGTGAAGAGGTGAATGAGGCAGTCTCAGAAATGGCCATGACGATGATCATGACGCTGTCACGTAAGATTTTGCAAGCTGATGACTATACGAAGAAAGGGAAGTACCGCACATGGGATCCCTTGCTCATGATTGGAAACTCGCTGACCGGCAAAACATTAGGTATTGTTGGGCTGGGAAATATCGGTTCAGGGTTGGCGCATCGGGCGGCTGAAGGATTTGGGCTTAAAATCGCGTATTATGATATTAAGCGCAACCCGGCCTTTGAAAAGAAGTTCAAGGCAACCTACATGCCGTTCAAAAAACTCCTTAAGGAGTCGGACTTTGTCTCGTTACATGTGCCATTACTCAAATCAACCTACCATCTGATTGGAGGAGCAGAGCTGAAACTGATGAAAAAAACGGGATATCTCATTAACACGGCGCGCGGACCAGTGGTCGATGAATTGGCGCTCAACAAGGCGCTCGTGCGGGGGGATATTGCGGGTGCGGCGATTGATGTGTATGAGTGCGAGCCAAAAATTGACTGTAACCCGCATGACACCTATGAGCTCAAGAAATTAGATAATGTCATCATGACGCCACACATCGCATCAGCGACGGTTGAGGCGCGTGAACGGATGGCGATTCTGGCCGCGCAAAACATTATTGCCGCAGTAAAGGGGAGAAAGATGCCCAGTGAGGTGAAGTTGAAAAAATAACTAAGGAACGGTAAGCTATGTGCGCAAATGAACAATGCCAATGCCTGGGCTGTCGCACCGACGCCTGCGCCTGCACCGACTGTCCCTCAGAGCAGTGCGGTGACTGTGAGGTCTGCCAGGGTATGGCATGTCAACAATAATCTACTGAAGCGATACGATGGCAACGCTGTATCTGGTCGCAACGCCGATCGGTAATTTAAAGGACATCACACTTCGCGCACTCGACGTGCTGCGCGACGTTGATCTTATTGTTGCCGAAGATACGCGCGTGACGCGCAAACTATTGGATGCCTATGAGATCACCACGCGCACGCGTGCGTTTCATCATCACTCAAATTCCGCTCCTATTCTTGAGATGCTGCGAGAAGGGAAGTCGCTTGCGCTCGTGAGCGATGCGGGGACGCCGGGCGTCAATGATCCGGGTGGCAAATTGATTGCTGATGTGCTTGACGCGGGGTTGGAGGTGCAGATTGTCCCGATTCCGGGAGCTTCGGCGTTGACCGCGCTGATTTCAGTCGCAGGGATTGCCATGGAGCGCTTTGAGTATCGCGGCTTTGTGCCGCACAAAAAGGGACGACAGACGTTCGTCGGTGAGATCGTAGCGTCTCAGATCCCTGTTATTTTCTTCGAGTCAACGCATCGGATTATGAAAACACTTGAGGCGATTGCGGTTCTTGATCCCGATAAAAAACTCGTCGTGGGGCGTGAATTGACCAAGTTGCACGAAAGCATCTACCGTGGTACAGTATCCGACGTTATCGCGCAACTCAACGTGACCTCGACTAAAGGAGAGTTTGTTATTCTTGCCCATTAATACAGCATACGACATGAAAACATTTTATATCACAACTCCTATTTACTATATCAATGGCGCGCCGCATATCGGGCATGCCTATACAACCGTATCAGCGGATATTTTGGCGCGCTATTGGCGCATGAAGTTGGGGGCTGATGCCGTCTATTTTTTAACCGGTACGGATGAGCACGGTGCGAAAATTGCCGAAAAAGCTTGTGCGGAAAACAAAGAGCCGCAGGCATTTGCTGATGAGATGTCAGCAACCTTTGCGCTTTTGTGGGATCGTTTGTCAATTTCAAACAATGATTTTATCCGAACGACCCAAGAGCGCCACATCTCGGTTGTCGTTGATTTATTGCAGCGTCTCAAGGAGGCGACAACACCGAAAGGTAATCCAGCGTTGTATGAAGGTGAGTATGAGGGATTGTATTGCGTAGGTTGTGAAGGGTACAAAAAAGAATCAGATCTTGATGACAAGGGGCTGTGCCCTGATCATTTGAAGAAGCCGGAGCTCGTTACCGAAATGAACTGGTTTTTTCGCTTATCTGATTTTACCGACACACTCAAAGCAATGCTTGCTGACGGGGTGTATGATATTCAGCCGGAGTCACGCAAAAATGAAATTATGGCGATGCTCGACCAGGGGCTTGAAGACCTTGCGATTTCACGTCAGACCGTTGAGTGGGGTATTGAGTTGCCGTGGGACAAGGAGCAGACCGTGTATGTCTGGGTGGAGGCACTCATGAACTATGTTTCGGCGTTGGGCGGTGTTGACGGCGAGCTCTACACCAAGTTTTGGCCGGCACAGTGTCATTTAATGAGTAAAGATATTACCAAGTTTCACTCAGTGATTTGGCCGGCGTTATTGACGGCAATGCAGATTCCCGTACCTCAGCTTATCTACACGCATGGATATTTCACGATTGACGGGCAGAAGATGTCAAAGACGTTGGGGAATGTCATCGACCCCAATGAACTGGTTGATGCGTACGGTGCTGACGCGGCGCGTTACTTGCTCGTCTCGCAATTTGGGTTTGGTACCGATGGAGACATCGCGCGTGAGCGATTTGACGATATGTATAACGCGCACTTAGCGGGAGGTTTTGGTAACTTGGTAGCACGTGTTGCTGCCATGACCAACAAGTATGCCGACGGTGTTGTGCCGCAAGGTGAGATTGATGAGACGCTTGATATGACACAGGCATGGAAGGAGTATCATGCGGCAATGGAGGCGTACCGCATTGATGAGGCACTCAAAGTTGCGCGTGAATGCATTGATCAGGCAAATCAGTATCTTGAGGCGCGTAAGCCTTGGGAGCGGGCCAAGACTGATCTCGCGGACGCGCAGCGTACGTTGCATACGGTACTTGAGTCAGTGCGCCATATCGCCTTGATGGTTTTGCCATACATGCCTGATGTTGCTGACAAGGCCTTCGAAATTTTAGGTTACGAACCTGCCAAATACAAAGAAGCAGGATTTGACGCACTCACTGCGTGGGGAGGTATTGCGGCAGGGAATACTATCACGCAAGGAGTCTACCTCTTCCCGCGTATCGAGAAAAAAGAGGCATAACGTCTCTTTTTTTGCTATACTAGAGGAAGTAGCAAATACTACGATTCAAGCAGCTTACTACCCCCGAAGGGGCTCCTTTGGGGCTACTACTTAATATGTAATTCTGTA
>CAYRMM010000071.1:0-4730 GCA_964425425.1 uncultured Gammaproteobacteria bacterium
GATATTTTAGTAAAAGGCGTGCTTGATGGACATGCGCGTGCTTTGTATCGTGGGCTGGTAAAAATTGACGCATCAGCACCGCAGGCGACGGGGTATCAGCAGGAGGATACGTTGCTCCTTTCACCGCAAGCTGAGATTAACGCGGTTCCTGATCTTGAAATTTCGACCAATGAGGTTCGTTGTTCGCATGGCGTGACAACGACACGTATTAATGCGGATAAGCTTTTTTACGCGCAGTCACGGGGCATTGATACGTTGAACGCGCGCCGTTTGTTTGTGCAGAGTCATTGCGCGCCGGTACTTGCGGGGGTGACGCATGAGACTGTTCGCAATAATCTTACTGAATTGGTTGGGCAGTCCATCGAATCATTATCGACACACACATGATTTTTAATGAGAAAAAAATTCGCAAAGATTTTCCGTTGTATCGTCACAACAAAGGGTTAGTGTATCTTGATACGGCGGCAACATCGCTGACGCCCACGCCCGTGATTGAGGCGTTGACGGAGTATTATAAAAAATATAATGCCAATGTGCATCGTGGGGTGTATCGCATTAGTATGCTAGCGACCGAGATGTATGACCGTGCTCATCGCGTTGCCGCAGAATTTATTAATGCGGAAGTTGATGAAGTGGTGTTGACCTCGGGAGCGACACAGTCATTGAATATGTTGGCGCGTGGACTTGAATACATGATTGGTGAGGGGGATGCGATTGTGTTGACTCGTCTTGAGCATCATGCCAACTTAGTTCCATGGCTTGAGTTGGCGAAACGAACCGGTGCGAGTATTCGTTATATTGAGTTGACGCATGATTATCAGATTGATATGCAGTCAGCCCGTGAAGTGATTGATGATGCGGTAAAAATTGTTGCGGTTACGCACGCATCCAATACGCTGGGAACAATCGTTCCGGTTGAGCAAATTTGTCTTATGGCGCGTGAGGTTGGTGCCTTGTCAATTATTGACGCTGCTCAGTCGGTGCCGCATTTCCAGGTTGACGTGAAAGCGATCGGCTGTGACTTTCTGGTCTTTTCGGGGCACAAGGTATTGGGACCAACGGGTATTGGTGTATTGTATGGTACGCGCGATCAGCTGCAGCGTCTTGAGCCCAGTATCTTTGGTGGGGCTATGATTGCGGAGGTGACGTATGCTGACGCGCGCTGGGGTGCGGTGCCTCATCGTTTCGAAGCGGGTACCCCCAACATCTCATCAGCAATTGGTATGGCTGCCGGTCTTGAGTACGTGCGAGAGCTGGGGCGTGATAATATTTGGGCGCATGCATCATCGGCCCACGCCATAACCGTGTAGGGGTTATCTCATTTGTGATTGACGGTGTACACTCGTTTGATATTGGGACGCTTTTGGATCAACAGGGAATTGCAGTGCGCACCGGTCATCATTGCACGCAACCTTTGTTGGCAATGTTGGGTGAGGAGACGACTGCGCGTATTTCGCTTTATTTTTATAATAGCGAGCAAGAGATTGATCGATTGGTGAAGGCGTTGCACACTATTGTGAAATTAGCGCAACAACAATGAGTATGATTGAGCAACGACAACAAGCAATACGTGACGCATTTGACGCTTATGATGACTGGATGATGAAGTATGAGTACATCATCGAGCTTGGTCGACAGTTACCATCGGTGAGTGATGAGGTGCGTACTGATGCGTATCTGATACGAGGGTGTCAGTCCAAGGTGTGGGTGCGTGTGACGGTGCGTGATGGCCTGCTGCACATCGAGGCTGAGAGCGATTCGCTTATTGTGAAAGGGCTTGCGGCACTCGTATACAGTATTTTTGAGGGGGTGCCACCGCACGAAGCGCGTGACGCACAGATCACAATCTTTCACGATATCGGTCTGGATCAACATCTGTCTCCGGCACGTGCTAATGGATTTGTGGCATTGTTGCGGCAGATACAAGCAGCCGCTGCAAACGCCGCAGCTTGATAATGAATGAAATTAACGAATATGAGCTTAACCATCAAACAATTACACATTGCTGTCGAAGGCGAGCAGATTGTGCGCGGCCTTGATCTGACGATTAACCCTGGTGAAGTACACGCGATCATGGGCCCCAATGGATCAGGGAAATCGACGCTCGCGAATACGCTCATGGGTCATCCTAAGTATGAGGTGACGAGTGGGGCAGTGTCGCTGGATGGAGCTGATCTTTTGGCGATGGCTGTTGATGAGCGTGCACGAGCAGGACTCTTTTTGTCGATGCAGTATCCGCCCGAAATTGCTGGGATGACGATCCAAAATTTTTTGCGTACGGCGTATAATGCGACACATGAGCAGCAGATGAATCCAATTGAGTTTTACCATCACCTTAAAGAGCAGATGGCGGCACTTAAAATTGATCCTGAATTTGCGAAGCGGCACCTGAATGTCGGATTTTCCGGTGGAGAAAAAAAACGTGCAGAGATTTTGCAACTTGCGGTGCTGCATCCGACGTATGCTATTTTGGATGAGACGGACTCTGGGCTTGATGTAGATGCTCTTAAAATTGTGGCTGAGGGGATTAATGCGTTTAAGGGAAAAGGTAAGGGGGTGTTGTTAATTACGCACTATAATCGTATTTTGCAATACATCAAACCTGATTATGTGCATATTATGCGCGATGGCGTGATTGTGAAATCAGGAGGGCATGATTTGGCACTTGAGGTGGAGGAGAAGGGGTATGACCACCTTTAGAGGTGGGAGGATAGAGCGTTAGGGCTTTAGGAAATACATTATATACGTAAGACTATGGAAGAGAAGAAAGATCCAAAAGTACAAGAAATTGAGGATGAGATCAAAAAAATTATTGATCCCGAGCTTGGTATTGATATCTGGACCTTGGGGTTGATTTATGCTATAAACATTCTCGATGATAAGACCGTGCATATCCTCATGACCTTCACTTCACCGATGTGTCCCGCTGGTGGACTGCTGATCAGTCGAGTGGAGCAGTATGTGAAGGATTTGGGGTATGAGACCGTTGATGTCGAGGTGACGTTTGATCCGCCGTGGCAGCCATCGACGCAGCTTCGAGATATGTTAGGTATTTAAATGTTTGCAGAAAAAATTCAACAAGTGATTAATGATCTCATGCCCTACATCGCATCGCACGGCGGTAACATTACCCTGGTGGATGCTTGCGAGGAGACGGGAGTCGTGACGGTAAAGCTGGAGGGTGCGTGTGTTGGTTGTCCACTCTCTTCAGTTACCTTGCGACATGGGCTTGAAGATGAGATGCGCAAGCGCGTTCCGCAGTTTCGAATCTTGGAACACATTGTATAAGTATGAAGCGAAGATATTTTGATTACGCGGCAACAACGCCGCTTGATACGAACGTTGCGCGTGCCATACGGCGCGTTCAACGAAAGGTAGGTAATGCATCATCGGTGCATTCGTTTGGTCGTGCCGCCGCGCAACAACTTGATGCCGCTCGTGAAGTTGTTGCTCGTTTTCTCGAAGCTGATTTTCATGACATTCTTTTTACGAGTGGAGCGACTGAGGCGAATAATATTGCAATTGCCGGATTAATTGAGCGTTTTGCAAACAAACGTCCAGCACTGGTGCCGCATGTCATTACCTCAACCATTGAACACTCATCGGTACGTGAGACAATAGCTCATTTGGAGCGGGAGGGGCGTATCGAAGTGACGTGGGTTGATGTTGATGCTGACGGACTCGTCGCTGTGCAGGATATTAAGGCAGCGCTGCGTGACACGACGGTGCTCGTGTCGGTGATGTATGCAAATAATGAGATTGGTACGATTCAGCCGATTCGAAAAATCGGGAAAATGGTTGCTAAGGCGAATGCGGCTCGTGAGCGTGAGATTATGCAGCGCAAAACGATGGGTGAGCGTGATCTCTCATTTGGCGCATTTGAAAAAATTTATTTCCATACGGATGCGGTGCAGGCAGCTGCGTTTTTAGACATGAGTGTGCTACGCCTTCATGTTGATATGTTGTCATTTTCCGCACATAAGATTTATGGGCCGCAAGGTGTTGGTGTGTTGTATGTGAAGGCAGGGACGCCCCTGACCGCGTTGATGCACGGTCGAGGGCAGGAGTTGAGCGTGCGTCCGGGGACGTATAATCTTGCCGGTATTGTTGGATGCGCGCGTGCATGTGAAGTAGTTATGCGCCGTCGAGATGCTGATGTGCGGCGATTAACGCGTCTTCGTGATACCTTGCGTGAGCTGCTTACGCGTGAATTTCCCGATGCTGTGCTCAACGGATCGGTTGAAGAGCGTTTATGTAATAATCTCAATATTTCGTTTCTTGGGCATGAGCAGGAGGTGCTCGTGCATCAGCTTGATGCGCGTGGTATTGCGGTGTCTGCCGGCTCGGCGTGCGCGTCAGGAGCAGTAGAGGTATCACACGTGATGCGAGCATTGACCGATGACGCGGCACGTAGTATGTCAGCACTTCGTATTACGATGGGACGACAGACGACGATGCGTGATGTGCGCGCGTGTGTCACCGCGTTGCGTCAGATTGTTGACAAAAAGAGATAGGCTTCGTATGGTGTTGATGTTGCGAAAGGAGTACGGTTATGCAGCAACAGCAGGGCACCTGTCAGAGGTGCAAGACCAAGCAATTGCTCAAGCCTGAGATCACGCGAGGTCCTCACGGGACGCATCGCATCATCGTCGTGCAGATGCACGACGGTATCGGCCCCAACGAGCGCGAATCGACCTGTCTGGGGTCGCTCGCGCCGCCGATGCCGGCAC
>CAYRMM010000072.1:0-388 GCA_964425425.1 uncultured Gammaproteobacteria bacterium
ATATCGGATGTCGTCTGTGGTTCCTGATGATGCGACACGGTATTGATATCAAACAATTGATGTTCGCCAGCGATGAACACACCCTTAATCGTCCCCTGTGCACCGACACCGCGCAGCTCATTGGTCGTATATGACTGCGACGACTTCGCGCCCAACTGCACATCAACAACATGCGCCTGCGCGTTACGCTCAACTATAATACGACGCTGTACAAACACGTGAGCATCACGCTCAACATTTTGCACGGGAACATATTCAACGGTAGCACCTTCTTGTACAACGATGTCAATCACTACATTGTGCACCACACGCGCATCACACGACTCAAGAATCGTCGTCGTGACACCCGGCTCAACCACAATCATCAGATACGTCTGTGCGTGCGACA
>CAYRMM010000072.1:468-4716 GCA_964425425.1 uncultured Gammaproteobacteria bacterium
CGTGCGACACCGCCTGAGAAACAATCAGTTCAATCAGATCAGGGGCGTCAGCGCCAACACGGATCATAAAGCCATCGGTAAACAACGCAAGCGCGCGACGCGCAAATGGCGTACCGGTCACCGACATGTATCGCTGGAGCATCTGTGCGTCAGCAGCATGCTTGGCAGCGCTATCGAAATGACGAACACGCGTGCCTTCAGCAGAAACGGTCACCCCCGACACCGAAAAATCCTGCTCCGCATACGCGAGTGGCGCATAGTCTGCCGCAATACCAATACCGTACGACTGCAGCCCTAGCTGCGCCTCAGGATCAAACGCAGCAAGACGACGATTCAAAAGCCACTTGGGCTCTCCCAAGTTCTTCGACAACTCTTTAATTATCTCGTGTGTCATTTCCATAGCCCATTAACTATTGACCATTAACCAACTGATCCCTCCATCTCCAACTCAATCAACTTATTCAACTCAAGCGCATATTCAAGGGGCAAGGCTTTGACGATCGGCTCGATAAACCCCGCCACCACCATCTGCGTCGCCTGCTCTTCGGTCATGCCACGCGACATGAGATAAAAAATCTCCTCTTCACCAATTTTACCAATACGCGCCTCATGCGCGATATCAACTTCGTTGTTCAAAATCTTCATGTACGGATACGTGTTAGACACTGAATGCTCATCAATCAATAGGGCGTCACACTCCACCGCAACTGAGGCATTCGTTGCCTGTGGCATTACCTTTACATATCCACGATACGAGGTAATACCCCCGTCTTTTGAAATTGACTTTGCGGTAATAGTTGACTTGGTATCTGGCGCGACATGAATGACCTTTGAACCGGTATCTTGATGTTGCCCCTCACCCGCAAACGCAATACCTAAACTATCAGACCGGGCACCACGTCCGCGCAAAATTGATGCCGGATACAACATCGTCACACCCGAACCCATGTTTCCGTTAATCCACTCGATCACGCCTTCCTCATCTACTAAGGCGCGCTTGGTATTCAAGTTATAGGTATTCTTCGACCAATTTTCAATCGACGAGTAACGGACGCGCGCTCCTTTGTGCACAAAAATTTCAACACACCCCGCATGCAATGACTTAGCGTCATACCGTGGAGCAGAACATCCTTCGATATACTGAATCTGCGCGCCCTCGTCGGCAATGATGAGCGTATGTTCAAATTGACCACCGGCATAGGCATTCATACGGAAATATGCCTGCAGTGGCAAATCAACCGACACACCCTTGGGTACATAAATAAAGGTCCCACCCGACCACACCGCAGCATGCAACATCACAAATTTATGATCATTGATGGGCACACACTGTGTCATGAAATATTTCTGGACAAGTTCGGGGTACTTCTGTACCGCGACATCCATGTTTTCAAAAATCACACCCTTCTCTTCCCATTGCTTTTTGAGGGAATGGTATACCACATCAGAGTCATACTGCGCCCCAACACCCCCTAACGCGTGTCGCTCCGCCTCCGGAATTCCCAGCCGTTCAAATGTCTGCTTAATATCTTCAGGAACCTCATCCCAGGTCTGCGCTTCCTGCGCGTCAGGACGAACAAAATACACAATTTTATCAAGATCAAGCTCGCTCAATGACGGACCCCACGTCGGCATCGGTTCTGCAGTAAAATACGAAAACGCCGCAAGGCGCTTTTCCAGCATCCACGCGGGTTCGTTTTTTTGCGCTGAGATCTCACGAACGATTGCCTCCGTCAATCCCGGTTGCGATTTGAAACGCGAACGGTCTTCGTTGTGCTCGTCGTAGCGCGAACGATCAATATCAATAGTAGGTGTCTGTCGTGTCATTATACTATTTAAATTTTTGTTTCATAGCTTCAAAGCCGGTAAGCTCCTCAGTACCGGACAACGGATTACCGCCATTCTGAACTTCAATGAAATCATTGATGCCATCACGATCCGTATCAGCACGAGTCAGGTCAGTGCCACGTTCGATTTCCTCATCATCCATCAAACCGTCACCATCCGCATCAACTTCAGACAAACGCAATCCATCACCATAGTGTGGAGAAAATCCGTTTGAAATTTCAACACCATCAAGAAAGCCGTCGCCATCCGTGTCAGGATTATACAAATCGGTATGATACAGCGACACCTCATTACAATCGTTTAATCCGTCTGCATCAGAGTCAGGACATTGTGATGCGGTCACCCCATACCAGACACCATAACTGGCGCCGCCCAAGAGCAAGAGAAATGCAAGTACTTTCCAAAATTTCATAGTTATGCGGTTACTAAATCATCTAATGTAATTGAGTTCAGGGAATCAACGATTGTGTGTTGTGCTACAGATAATACCAGGTGTGATTTGCAGTGGAGTTTCGGTGCGCGCGACTGCGCGACAAGCGCATGAAATGGCTGAATACTTCCTTCAAGTGCTTCCATAATTTCGCGCATTGAAATCTCGTTCAACGGCTTGGCAAGCGTATATCCACCACGCGCGCCGCGCTGTGCCGTCACGATGCCCGCCTTTTTAAAATCACGAAAAATCTTTTCCAAAAAACTAAATGAAAGTCCCTCATGACGAGCAATCTCCTGCAGGCGATATGGCTGTTCATCCGCATGCTCTGCCAGATGCACCAATGCCCGAATGCCATATTCAGTTTTGCACGATAATTTCATGCGTTAATTTCAGACTAATTTAGTCTGAATATACAGGATTCCAGAACATTTGTCAAGTATTGAAAAAGAGGCCATCAGCCTCTTTTATTGCGCGGGAACAACCACAACGACCTTTTGACCATTGAGCACGTCTCCCCCATTCCAATCATGCAACGCGTTCATAATCACCGAGAAATCATAGCGATACTTTTCACCGCGGCGCGTGCCCGGATCATTAGTAATAAACTGCTGTCGCTTGGAATCATACCCGGTTATCACAAACATATGGTACACCGGCCCCGGTGGCGTGAAATACGGATTGCCCAGTAACTGCCCCGCCGCAGGAGCAATAATCAACGACCCCCCATCAAGTGCCTGCTGCAGCTGCTCAACCGTTGGATTCTGTATCAGCTGAGCGTCAAGTTCAAAATACGCATGAAGGACTTGGACAACCTCTGCTGCCGTAATATCAATAGCATACCCATTGGCTGTCTGCCACGCGTACTGATCTTGAATCGAGGCATCAGCAATCGACGGCGACAATGTCTCATGGTTGAAATACGCTGACACCATTAACATTGAAGCCTCTTCACATGCCTCATCATAGGGCGGCTCCCAGTTGGCGTGTGGTGCTTGCGGCGTAAACGGCACATCATACAAAACCTCCGGCTTGGCAACATACTCATTCGTAATTTCCTCAACACGATGCGTCACCTTCTCGGTCAGGGCAGCGACAAACCCTTGTGGCTCCTCCACAACCGTTCGCTCCTCAACCTGCTCAGGTGTTAAATGCTCATCACGATATCCCAAATCACCATCAGACCAACTTGCACGGGCAAAATACAAAACCGCCGTCCCCACAACAAGTAGGGCGACAATGGCAACGGATTTCATAACAATATTCTTGTGCATAAATAAAATATACCACTTTTACGCCCTTTAGTCAAATTCTCTTGGGTTCCTGTGTTATCAAAAAAACCTAACACCTTGAATCTAATAACTTCCAACTTGCACTATTGACATATCTCCCCCGGCTTGGTACTATAGAGCCACTGATTTAATCATCATTACCGGATTGCACTTGCATTCGAACGAATGAGAGTTGAACGCGATTCGAACTAACTATTGAGCTATGGCTACAAAAAAAGCTGGAGGTAGTACACAACTAGGACGCGATTCCATTAGTAAGCGCCTTGGGGTGAAGAAACACGACGGACAACAGGTTGTTGCCGGCAACATCATCGTTCGCCAACGCGGATCTCGGTACGAAGCAGGTGAAGGTGTGGCTGTCGGAAAAGATGATACCATCTTCGCACTGATTGACGGATACGTCTCATTTACCACCAAAAAAGTTAAACGATTTACAGGAGCGTTGTTACAAAAGAAATTTGTACACGTGACTCCAGAAAAATCTACAAAATAACCACGCTCAGCGTGGTTATTTTTATATCTGCTTTTTTCTATGCGCCTTAGGATAGCGCTGCTTCAATAAATTTCACAAACAACGGATGTGGGCGGAGCGGACGTGATTTGAATTCAGGATGAAACTGCACACCGACATGAAACTTGTTCGTTGGCACTTCAATAATTTCAACCAAGTCTTGTTGC
>CAYRMM010000073.1:0-4711 GCA_964425425.1 uncultured Gammaproteobacteria bacterium
GCCGACCACCAAGATCAAAAGAAAGATAATATCAAACGTCGTCGACAGCCCCCCCGGATGCGTCTCAAGCCAAAACGATGGCGAGATGAATTTTGCGAAATCAATACCAAACAACATAGCGTCAAAGGTTAAAAAATAATAAGGAGAAAATTCCCCCTTATTATACATGCTTTCGTATTTGTGACAAGAACCTCTTTCAGAAGAGTCATCAGGCGTCATTCAGAGCGTCTTGCGCGAAGAATCTTGCTGATGCACGTCATCTAGTCTTTTCGATACACATCAATAAAATGGTACGGGCCCAAGTCCTGTGACGCAACACGCGTGTACCCTTGCAGATACCCGGCAATCTCATCACGGTTCACGAGCAATTCATCTTTGGGACCAAAGCCACTTGCGTTATCTCGCCAGTCAACCACAATGATTAATCCGCCGCGACGGACAAATGAATCCGCCTCACGTACTATTGTTTTCTTGTCGGTGTTTTGAAATAACACGTTAATCAGATATGCAGCATTCAAACTATTCTGCGGAATAGGGGTAATACCCGACATTTCGAGGTTAGAACGGATCGTCACGACATTGGTCAGATTTAATCGTTGTGCTCCCGCCTCAACCGTGCGAATCGCTTCAGGCAAGATATCGACTGCGTACACCTTACCGGTCGGACCAACGGTTTGCGCAAACGGTAACACAAAATATCCACCACTCCCACATCCCAGGTCGGCAACCTTCTCACCTTCGCGCAGGTTTGAAATACTGATGACATCCTGCGGCGATAAAAATTGATTTCCTCCTAATGCCATATTACAAACTACCGAATAACGGGCCTAAAACACTGATCAAAAATTTGGTGTGTAAATTTAACATGATCACCATCCCAATCAGCGCCAATATAAAACCAAATGCCTGATAAAACAATCGACTCTCCCCCGTTCCAATATATTTTTCCACCCATGCCACGCGACCAAACGCGCGAAACACACGTTCGAAGTTGAGCGTCATGAGTACGCCACCCGCAAGCAGCGCCAATCCAAAGAGTATGCGTAACATATAGACATAGTATAGCATGTTTGCGGCAAGATGGGCATGACTCGCGGGGAAGTCTTGATTTATTCATCAGTATCCTATATACTACTCTTACCTTTGTTCAGGTCGAGCGACAATCCGAGAGATCACGTATGTCACGACCAGGCGTATGCTCAGGTGGTGGAACTGGTAGACACGCAGGCTTGAGGGGCCTGTGCCTAAATTTTCGGGCGTGGAGGTTCAAGTCCTCTCCTGAGCACACATTCGCACATTGCAAAAAACACACATCATGCAGTCATTCATGGGTGCTTAGCTCAGCTGGCTAGAGCGTCTCGTTTACACCGAGAAGGTCAGGGGTTCGACTCCCTTAGCACCCACACGATACAAATGATTGCATGGTGTGTGTTTTTTGTTTTTCAAATTTTGTGGGTGCTCACACGCAAATCTGTTTGCGTGCACTTCAAATCACCTCTCCCTAAAAAGGAGAGGTCTGCGAGCGTAGCTTGGCGGGTGCCTGCCCCGCATCGAAACTCGAGTTCACGAGAGGTTCTGGTGCGGGGAGGGTGTTGTGCTATCCGAACACCCCCACCTTGCCACGTCGCTCGCGAGCGACGTGGCTGTCCTCCCCCTTACTAGGGGGAGGGATTTTGTGGCTTGTGACACTCTTGATAAATAACCTCCAAAATTTGTTCTAAATTATTCCTCACTTCACTATCATCAAATCTCAAAACTATGCAACCTTGGGCTTTCAAATATGCCTCTTTTTGAAAATCTCGTTCACACACCGCTTCATCTTCATGCGTTAACCCATCAAGCTCAATCACAAGCTTTAATGGCACACAATAAAAATCAACAATATAGTCGCCAATGCTATGTTGCCTTCTGAATTTATATCCTAATTCACTGTTACGTAAACGATACCACAAAATATCTTCGGCTCGAGTTGATTGCTCCCTTAACTTTCTTCGAAAATTGAGGAGTGATTTTTTGTTAAATATCTTTTTGGGCATACATTAAAAGTATATCACAATGCTACACTCTCACCTCTCCCTAAAAAGGGAGAGGTCGACCTGAGAGTAATCGAAGGTCGGGTGAGGGTGTCATGAATTTTACAACACCCCCACCTTGCCACGTCGCTCGCGAGCGACGTGGCTGTCCTCCCCCTTACTAGGGGGAGGAGATAGTAAACGTTAATACAATTTAAAAAGACGCCGTTAGGCGTCTTTCTTCTTTTTGATCTTGATCTTGCTCATATCAATGGTATCGGCACGATCTTCGTCTTCTGCGCTTTCTTGTGCGCGTTCTTCACGAACGGCTTCCAACACAGCCTGTTGCTGCTGCATGTCTTTATCCAAATCTGGATTTTCGATCTTGAGACTGAGTGCGAAGACCGACCCTTTACCTGGCCCTTGTGATTCCGCCCAGAGCTTACCTTTGTGTCGCTTGATAATTTGCTTGGCAATATATAACCCCAACCCCGTTCCTTCGGTATGCACCAGTTGCGACGACCCGACACGTGAAAATTTCTTAAACAATTTTCCTTTGTCCTCTTTGGACAAGCCGCGCCCCGTATCACGCACACGGTAGATAATATCATTACCCTTGAGTTCCAGTGAAAGCTCCACCTTCCCCTCATCAGTATACTTGATCGCGTTGTCCGCCAAGTTCATCACCACCTCGCGCACCTTAAGCTTGTCCATGATGACATCAGGGATCTCATCTTTGGGTGGCACATAGGTAAACTCCAACTTTTTCATCTTGGCGTGATTACCCAACTCATCAAACACCGACTCCACGAGCTCGCGCAAGTTCGCCTTTTCAAATTCATACTGCATGCGGCCCGATTCAATGCGTGAGATATTGAGCAGGTCTTCAATCAAAATGAGGAGACGGTCAGCAGACTGCAAAACTGAGTTCACCGGCTTGTCTAACTTTTCGGGTACCTGCCCGAAGTCTCCCGACTGCACCATGGACATATATCCCTTGATGGCCGTCATCGGCGTACGCAGCTGATGCGACGCGATGCTGATAAACTCTGACTTGGCCTGGTCCAACTTTTTCAACTCTTTGTTGGCAGCACGCAACTCTTTGGTCGCCTTGTTCACCTCGTCTTGCAACTTGTCGGCAAATTTCAACTGCTCGTCATACAGCTTCGCGTTTTCAAACGCCACCGCCGCCTGGCCGGCAAGTACTTTGATAAAGTTCAGATCTTCGTTGCTATACGGATCACCCGACTTCTTCTCACCGATGAGCAGGTAGCCGAGCGCCTCATCTTTAATATAGAGTGGCGCCACCGCATTCAAATTATGCTGCTCCATATACGCAACAACGTTATCCAAAAACTCATCGTTTGCCTGTTCAGACAAAAAGCGTAACTCATCGAGCACGATAATAGTCTTCTCTTCCAAATCTTTTTCGTAATTTTCGTAGTACGCGTACAGCGGATTGTCCGTGGCAATATCCTGACTACCGCCCTGCCCTTCTTTGTGCGCGAGCATAAACGAATTCGTCGCCTGATCAAAAATATACACTTTGAACTTTGAATATTTCAAAACTTTGTACGCGGTATCAGCCACCACCTTACCCAGCTTGCGGATATCCAGCGTTGAACTGATTTTTGCTGATGCTTCCGAAAGTGCGATTTGCGGATCAACCTGCCCTTTGAACAAGAAGCTATCGGTCGCCCGCGTCAGCCATCCTTTAATCGGCTCAAATCCAATGGCGACGATAATACCCGTGATAGCACCTGAGACGAGAATGGAATTTTGACCAAAGAATGACTGAACAAATGATGACAAGAAGAAGGCCGTCGCCGAGAAGACGCTGGTGATGAGCAAGACGAGCGCGGTAAAGATCAACGATCGCTTAATGACGACACGAATATCCAAGAAACGGTATCGCAAAATAGCGTAACCGGTCATGAGGACATAGAGTGAAACAAAGATATTTGTGAAGGGTGGCACAGGAATATCTAACCATAATAAATAGTTTGTCATTCCCCCAAGAAACCCAAAAGTCATCCCCAATAAAACGATGCGTAACTTCGCCCTTTCAACTCCCCTGCTTACATAAATACCTCTGAAAACTAGGTAAGTTGCATATGACATTACTGAGAAGAAAATAAATATATACAAAACGCCGAGCACACCCGGCACAGGCCAAAAAGGGAAATCTAATCTTTGCTCAACTCCTTTGACAAAAAAATTAGAGAAAAGAGATAATTCACAAATCAACAAAAACCCTAGAAAAATCTTATAGAAAAAAGTTTTTGTGCTTCTCCCAACTAATTCAGCAACTATCCTGATATAAAAATAAGGGATGAAAATTGCGCCCGTCATAAAAACTTTCACGAGGAGAAGCGCAACTTCTGGCGTGTCAGCCATCATCCAAAAGAAATAAAACATCGACCAGATAAAGGCAGAGAGAGTTAAAAAAAAGAAATCAATATTTAGCTTATCTCTTGATTTTTTAATAACCAAAAGCCCCAACACCAAACTAAGGATGGCGTTGATCAAACCTGAAATTGGATAGTAGAGACTCACCATTAGCCTTATTATAAAATAAAACACCCCGCCTGTACACAGACGGGGTGGGAAAGAGTTCGAGATGAAAGGGCAAACACTTACTTGCGGCAGGTTGCCACGAGAAAGCACTTGGTGGGCTCGTGTTCGTAGACATCCTCCGT
>CAYRMM010000074.1:0-4700 GCA_964425425.1 uncultured Gammaproteobacteria bacterium
TCAAAGAAAATGGCGTTGGGCTTGCCGCACCCCAAATCGGACAGTCAGTGCGCCTTTTTGTTGTTGCGCATAAAGATGGGATAAAAGCTTTTATCAATCCGCAGATTACCAAAAAATCATGGCGTACCAATGTTGATGAGGAAGGATGTCTCTCCATCCCCGGGGTCTTTGGACCTGTTCGTCGTCATAATTCGATTCACGTGCGGTATTTGGACGAACACGGTAACCAACACACGCTTAAAGCAAGCGGTTTTTTCGCGCGTGTTATTCAACATGAGTATGACCATATCGAGGGGGTTTTGTTTACAGAAAAACTAGCTCGTTAAGCAATGACCACACTGGCATCAACGAAAGTTGTTTTTTTCGGTACGTCCCCGTTCGCGGTACCGATTCTTGCTGCTCTCCATGAGCAGGCAAATGTTATTGCTGTTGTTACGCAACCTGACGCGCCGGTTGGCCGTAAGCAGGTGATGCACGCGCCGCCCGTAGCGCAATGGGTGCAGGAGCACGCGTCTGATACTCCCTTATTGCAATATGAGACACTTAAGTCTGATGAGGTTGCCAAGCAGCTGAAGGACCTTGGAGCTGATTGCGCTGTTGTGGCAGCATACGGCAAAATTATCCCCCAACAGATTCTGGAATTATTTCCTCATGGCTGCATTAATGTTCACGCTTCGCGACTTCCTCAGTATCGAGGCGCATCACCCATTCAGGCCGCGCTCCGTGATGGGTTACCTGCGACCGGCAACACAATTATGCTGATGGATGCGCAGATGGATCATGGCCCACTCTTGGCGCAATCAACGGTTGCCATCACTCCTGATGACACGTTTACGTCACTACAAGAACGTCTTGCTCTGGATGGTGCGTCATTACTTCTCGATACACTTGAGCGGTATCTGAATGGTGAGATTACTCCACAGGAGCAAGATCACGAGAAAGCGACGTATGTGAGCCTCATTCGTAAAGAAGATGGTCTGGTGAATCCCGCAATGACCCGAGAGCAGATCCGTCGCGCATGGCGTGCCTACGTGGAATGGCCACAGCTAACAGCATATTATATCGATACCTCAAATGGTCAGCGTCGGTTGCGGCTGGATGTGCTTGGACCATCGTCTGAGCGCATTCAGGGCCTTCCAGAGGGCGTTGTGTGCCATGAGGGTACTCTCTACTACCAATGTGCTGATGGCGCTCTCCAGCTTGAAATGGTGACGCCAGAGGGTAAAAAGACTATGAGTGGTCGTGATTTTTGTAATGGATTGAATACTCTTCGTCGGGATTGACGGTTTTTGTGAGTGTGATAGGCTGGATGCATGATGTTTCCAGGAGGTTCTTTATGCATCATGATGTGTCCGACGTGTCCTTTGCTGACATCCGTTACGCGCTCCATGCCGCCGATTTCAATCAGGCGATCTGGATGGCGAAGCGGCTCATAACGCGACAGCTCAACACCTTTACCTTGGCTGATGTTTATGCGCTCAATACTCCATCAACCAAGCTTCGCTATGCTGCCTATCACGTCGACCTTTTGGCGAGGCACGATCTCATCACAACGGTCATTGGTGAACGTGAGGCGCGCGATACGTTCATTATGAAAGAGCATGTACCGACAGCGGTTTTCGAGGCTGAAAGTTTGTGGGCACTCAAACTGCTCTCGACGGATGTCTGCCTGCTCCCTCTCAAGTATGATGACGTTGCGCGCAAAATCAATATGTGCGCCGCCATCACCGACGACGAACTGCATATGCTGCGGTTTACCGAAGCACACATCCGTCAACTCGTTGACTGGGAATTGCTCACGGTATGCGGACATGAAGACGCGCTTCATATCACGCGCAAAGCCCAGCAGGCACTTGCCGGCCCTAAACAATATGAACTTGCGTACGAGGACGAATCGTTGCTCGCGCGAGACTCAGTACACCGCTTGTTTCTCTAAGCGACGCGCTCGACCACTTCCCCGTTCTCCGCGAACGGGTTTTTTGTTTCTGAAGTTAAAGTTGAGATTGCGACAAAAGCGATAATCAGATAACCGATACCCAATGGGTGGTTAAAATACGGGCTAAACGCGTGAACCGTCATGAGCGTGATGATGCCAAGGAGAATTCCTGCACCCCAGACACGATACGCCATAACCGGGTGCGTAGCGAGCCAGTACGCTCGGTGAGCAATGACTCCCAGGAGCGTAATAAAGGTAATGACAGCGATCAAGCCCATTTCGATGACCATGTCATGATACCCCCACTCAAACGTGGAGGTTGTATAGACTCCTTGTGGATTTTCATCTGTTTTGATGCGAGGGTCGTTTGATTCATAGGTGACGGTTGTGCCAAAACCAGTACCAAGCAAGGGGCCTTGAGCGATCGCACCCTCTAAAGGCCCAAGGAGATTCCATCGTGAACTGATGGCAGCCTCATTGTTAAATGAAGAGCGTGCGCGTTGTGAGATGTCATCAAGTCCAAAGCTACCGCTTCCCGGGAAAGGAAAGTTCGTCGCAATAATCAAAAGCACGAGTGCTGTTATAAGAGTGGTGGTCATAACACCGACAAAGCGAGTAAGCGCGATGAATGAAAGTTTTTTAGTGTAAAGCCATACGCCAATGAGCATAACGCACGCGATACCGGCAACGAATGCTCCGAGCCAAAACGAGCGCGAAAACGAGGCAAGTATTGAGGCGATGATAAGCGCTGCTCCGAGCCATTGCGCGCGAGCCGTCGTACGCAACAAAGTTTTGAATGAGTGTGTTTGCGCAAGCCATATAATCCAGGCGACACTGAGCCACAATAAGGCAAGCGAAAGCATTTGTGACTGGATGAAGATGCGATGAAATGAAGATTCGAGAGAAACTCGGGTAATTTCTCCAACACCTGAGTCGCGGACCCATCTATACACCGTAACCGCAACTTCCTGAAAAGGATGGCTAAAAATGTACACGAGCATAATCACCTTGAGTGAGGCCATGGTGATACCTGCCGCAAGAAATGTAAAGAGGCGGCCAAGGTCAGTCGGCGTTGTAATAAGCGTGAGCGCGGGAATTATAAGGGCAAAATAAAGGTACCCATTCGCATCTTGGAAGATGAGCCGCAGGTCATTGCCAAATAAGATGCCGTTAAGAACCCCCCATCCGACAAACACGCCAAAGACCATCAGTAGTCGTGTTGCCGCATCATGCCGCATAAGTTCTTTGAAGCGCTGCATATCCGGTTTGCGGATAATCCACATGCCGAGGAAAATGACAAAAAGAAGCATGCGTAGCGAAATTGTCACTCCCTCCAATTCTCCTGCAAGTAAGTAGCCAAATGATCCAATCGTCAGCTCAGTTAAGAGGAGTAAGAGACCTGTTTGTAGAGATTTCCACGCAACAATAGCGAAGAGCGCGCCGACTATGCCGAGCGCTATCGTGTTGAATAACGGGAATGGTGTAACCACAAATGAAATAACTTCGAGCGTGAAAATTGTGGCGCAGACATGAAGGTATCGCTGTAGATCAAACGACATAGTGTAGGATTATTTTCGTGAAAGTGTGCTCTGTGAAACGCTTCGGACGCGCGCTGTTTGCGCGAGCCATGCGAGCGCGAGGCTGAATGGATGAAGCGCGCACAAGAGAAGGTATGGCGCGACACCTTTATTGTAGAGGAAATACAGACGCATTCCTTTGTTGAAACGGCGTTGCTTGGTGAGTGAGAGGACTTGCGCAAACGACTTTCCTTCAAAGTGTGTAAGCGAAGTAATGGGCGTGTATAGATTAGAAAAACCCGCTTTGCGTGAATCAAGCGAAAGCTGTTCATCCTCCCACCATAACGGATAGCGTTCATCCCAGGGGCCAAATTGTTCGAAGCGATCGCGCGTTGTCATAACAAAGGCACCCATCAGGTGGCGTACCTCCTGCTCGTGGGTATAGTCAAACGTTGACGCGAAGTAACGTTGCAAGGGTGCTGGAGTAAAAATATGGTGTAGTTTGAGCATGATCAAAATCTGAGAGATGAGCGAGGGCTCTCCTTTGACTGTTGGTTGGACACTCCCGTCAGCATAACGTAGTTGCGGTGCAATGAGTCCAATCGAAGCATCGCGCTCCAAACGATTGATAAGCGGCGTAAAACAGTCCTGTGTGAGCTCCATGTCAGGATTCATAAAGCAGAGGTATTCCCCTGAGCTTCGCGCATACCCTGCGTTCATGCCACCCGCATAACCGGCGTTATGTTGATGCGCAACAACGGTAATATGAGGATAGTTCGAGCGCACAGCCTCAACCGTCCCGTCGCTTGAATTATTATCGACGACAATAATTTCATACGAAAGGTCGGTAACATATCGCTGGATTGAGGCAATGAGTCGAAGGATGTCTTCGCGGGAATTCCAGGTGACGGTAATGATAGAAAGTTTCATATACGAGCTAGTATACACCAAAGGGCGTCGTAATAAAAACACTCCTGCGTACGCGGGAGTGTTAATTTAGTTCCAATCGTCAGACAAGTCATAGGTGTTTGAACCCGCGGGTTCAAAATCACTCAGGCCAAATCCTTCAGCTTCTGATTTTTCAATCATGGTAATCCCGCAACATTCTTTTTCGTCAATAGCGGCAGTTCCACAGCTTGGGCAGTAGTAGGATTCTTCGATAATAAAAGACATGTGCTGATAACGTTAATTTTGTTCCTTAGCAAGATAAACTATTCATGGACTACTGTCAATGAAGTACAAAGGAA
>CAYRMM010000075.1:0-4625 GCA_964425425.1 uncultured Gammaproteobacteria bacterium
GCCGTACGGATACGTTGATTTGTGGATCTCGACCTTCCATGCTTTTTGTGAGCGTATGTTGCGTCAACACGGACTTGATATCGGGTTACCGACTGACTTTAAGTTGATTAACCAGACCGAGCAGTGGTTATTGGTCCGTCAAAACTTGGAACAGTTTGATTTGGAGTACTATAAACCCAAGGGAAACCCTACGAAATTTATTCATGCGCTGCTCGGGCATTTTTCCAAAGCAAAGGATGAGGTGATCTATCCTGAAACATATATGCAGCATGCCGAATCGCTCGTACCACGCACAAAGAAAAAGGTTTCTGAAGAGGATGCCGCGGAAGCTCGACGTATTGCTGAAGTTGCTCGCGCGTATAATACGTACCAACAGCTGCTACTGGATAATAACTATCTTGATTTCGGAGACCTGATCAACTACACGCTTGAGTTGCTCAAGACGCGCCCCGTCATTCGACAGAAGCTGAGCGAACAGTTTCGCTATATTTTGGTTGATGAATTTCAAGACACCAACTATGCGCAATACGAGCTGGTAAAGATGTTGGCAGGTGAGCAGGCAAACATTACCGTGGTAGGTGACGACGACCAATCGATTTATAAATTTCGTGGCGCGTCGATTTCAAATATTCTCCAATTCCACAAAGACTTTCCTCAGGCGGCGCGTGTTGTCTTGACGCATAACTACCGCTCGCGTCAGGAAATCTTGGACGCGGCCTATCAGTTTATTCAGCATAACAATCCGGATCGTCTCGAGGTGCAGGCGTCAGGTCAGGAGGCGATTGATAAACGATTGCATGCCGCGCAAGGAGCTGGAGGTGTTGTCCAGCATCTGCATTTTGAGCGCATTGATGATGAGGTTGAGGGGATTGCGCAGCACATCGTTTCACTCAAAAAGAAACATCCAGCATTACCGTGGTCATCGATCGCTCTTTTGGTGCGCTCAAATGAAGCAGCGACCTATTTTACCAACTTCTTCAAAAAAATTGATATCCCATACCATTTTCACGCCTTGCGCGGGTTGTACAACAAGCCGGTGATTATCGATGTCATGAGCTACTTGAAGCTGCTTGATAATTATCACGAAGGACCGGCAATGTATCGTGTTTTAACCTCCCCGTATATCGACATGGAACAGCACGATATTGTGAAGATTGTGAATTACGCTAAGAAAAAATCGCTTTCGTTGTACGAGGCATTACGCCGTATTACCGAGGTGATTCCTTCGGTTTCTGCTGACGGTCGGTCCAAGACGCAACGACTCTTAACCTTAATTGATCGCCACACGAACAAGGCAAAAACAAAGGGAATTGTTGAAGTCTTTTTGTCGTTTATGCAGGATTCGGGTATTTTGCAGCAACTGCTCAAAGAAGAATCGCTGGAAGATAAGCTTGATATGGATTATTTGCAGGCGCTGTTTAGTCGTATGAAGTCGTTTGAGCAATCAACTAACGAGCCAACACTTGCTGAATTTATGCGTATCGTTGCTCTTGAGCTTGAGTCGGGGGATGTCGGGTCATTGACCAAAGACGCGGAAGGGCCGGACGCCGTGCAGATTATGACCATCCACTCATCAAAGGGGCTTGAATTTGAATATGTCTTTATTCCTAATATGGTTGATAAGCGATTTCCAACGATTGAGCGCAAAGATCCGATTGAACTGCCGGAAGCGTTGATTACAGAAACGTTGCCCACCGGAGACGCGCACCTGCAGGAAGAGCGTCGATTGTTCTATGTCGCGTTAACACGCGCGCGCACCGGTGTGTTTTTGACATCAGCAGTTGATTATGGAGGTAGTCGCCCCAAGAAGCTGTCCCGATTTATCCACGAACTGCATGAGGCTTATCCTGCATTTGCCCTAGCGGAGGCGCAAACAGTTGAAGCTTCATTGTTGCCGACAGCATCGTCCACACGCGTTGCGGTCGAAGAATTTGTGCCGACCATTCCTGACCACTTTTCGTTCTCACAGCTTGCGGCTTTTACGAAGTGTCCGTATCAGTATAAGCTTGGATTCATTTATAAAATCCCAAGTTTTGGTAAGCCAGTTTTCTCATATGGACGAACCTTGCACAAGACACTCGAAGATTTTTACAAGGCACTCGCCGAGAAGATGACGCTTGGGCAAACTGATCTTTTCAGTGCTATTAACAACGTGTCAGGCAAAGAGACGATTGGTGAGCTCTTATCGCTTGACGATCTGTATGCGATCTTTGAGCACTCTTGGATTGAAGATTGGTATGACAGTAAGGAGCAGCAGGAGGAAAACAAAGCACGGGGTCGAGCATCACTCAAGATATTTTACGAGGGTGTGCGAGATCAGCAACCGATGGTGGCATACCTGGAAAAAAAGTTTAATCTCAAGATTGAGGGAAGCAATGGTGCGCAGTATACGTTGCGCGGTGTCATTGACCGCGTTGATCGCTTGCCAAACGGTAAGTGGCATATCATCGATTACAAGACAGGAGCAAGCAAAAAGACGCTGGACTGGGAAGCAAAGATGCAGCTCCTCATTTATCAGATTGCGGCGCGCGAACTGTTTGACGCTGATGTTGAGAAGCTAACGTATTATTATTTGGATGATAATGCGGAAGTATCATTTGTCGGAAGCGAAGAAGAGATTGATCGTCTTAAAAATGAGTTGCGCACAACCATTGAGCAGATCAAGACTTCAGACTTTGCCGCAAATCCTGATTGGCATTGTCAGTTCTGTGATTTCAAGGAAATTTGCGAGTATAAAGTGTTATAGGAAAGCCTTCAGCTGTGCTATACTATAGGTGCGCGCGTAATCAATCGATATGGGCCTTGAACCATTGGGAAATATTCTCAAGCATCACAAAACTCATTCGGTCTTTAAGCGCAAGGTAGAAGCTGCGCTCATTGTTGAGCACATGAAAAAACTCGTGGCAACTGACTTTGGGCAGGCATCGCTCCAGTATGTCGTGGGAATGAGCTACCGCAATAACATACTGCGTATTACGGCAACTTCAGCGCCGTTCAAGCAAGAAATCGCCTTACGTGAGCGTGACTACGTTCGTCGTCTCAATGAGCATTTTGGGGCGGCTATTGTGCAAAAAATAACCTATTCTTAGCTTCTTTTTGGTTATTGCGCAGAACCTATAACTTTGTTACTATACATCAACTGGCGCGGCATCCATGCTGTGGCAGCTTATAACTAGGGGGAATATGTCATTACAACAATACTTATCACTCATGGCGATTGCGACAGGGGTGTCGTATATCGTTTTTGCGAGTGTGCTCGTGTATTTTGATCCGTTTGTGTCGGGAATCGTTGCGCTCGTGTTGTTTTACGCAAGTTTAAGCCTTGCGTTGGTCGGAACCTTGTCACTCGTGGGATTTTTTGTCCGACGTACCACAACACCGCAGACCATTGCATTTCGCGATGTCGTCACGTCGTTTCGGCAGGCGGTATTACTGAGCGTTCTCTTGGTCACGAGTCTTGTCTTGCAGCAATTTAATGTACTCAGTGTATGGCTGGTTATTGGACTCATCGTTCTCTTGACTGGCATCGAGCTGTATAGTGTGTCACGCAAATCTCAAACTTTACGATAAGTAGCATGCGACAATCACAATTATTTTCACGAACGACCAAGGATGTAGCAGCTGACGAAGTCAGCTTAAACGCACAGCTCTTGATGAAGGGGGGATATATTCATAAAGAAATGGCGGGTGTATACGCATACCTTCCTTTGGGTATGCGCGTTTTAGATAAGATCATGACCATCATCCGCGAAGAAATGAATGCAATTGGCGGTCAGGAGATCGTTATGAATACGTTGCAGCGTAAAGAGTTGTGGGAACAGACGGACCGTTGGAGTGACGAGGCATCTGACGTGTGGTTTCGTACTGCGCTCAAAAACGGCAGTGAGCTTGGATTAGGGTGGACGCATGAAGAACAGATGACCAGCATCATGACGCAGCATCTGCGTTCATACAAAGACTTGCCGGCGCTTGCCTATCAATTTCAGACAAAATTTCGCAATGAGACGCGCGCAAAGAGCGGTATTATTCGTACACGCGAGTTTATCATGAAGGATTTATATTCGTTCGCGCGAAGCCAAGAAGAACATGAAAAAATTTACGATTCAGTCAAAGAGGCGTATCTTCGTGTTTTTGAGCGATGTGGTATTGGCGCGCAGACATTTCTTACCTTTGCTTCGGGTGGAGCATTTTCTCAATACTCTCATGAATTCCAAACAGTTACCGGTGCCGGCGAAGACGTTATTTACATTGATGATGATCGTAAGATTGCGGTGAATCAGGAGGTCTTTACCGATGAGGTGCTCAAAAATCTTGACCTTGATCGTTCGCGTATGCGTGAAGCGACAGCTGCGGAAGTGGGGAATATTTTTAGCTTAGGGACTCGTTTTTCTGAGCCGATTGGATTGCTGGTGCAAACTGAGGACGGCAAACGTGAGCCGGTTATTATGGGATCGTATGGCATTGGTCCGGGTCGTTTGATGGGTGTTGTGGTTGAAGTGTCGTCAGATGATAAGGGTATTATCTGGCCAGCAGCAATTTCCCCATACCAAGTGCATCTGCTTGCGCTGGGCAATGATGAGCGCGTACGAGCAGCAATGGACGAACTCTATGAGTATTTGCAAGGG
>CAYRMM010000076.1:0-4604 GCA_964425425.1 uncultured Gammaproteobacteria bacterium
GGTCTTTGCCAAGAACATGGCGGTGATGATTCGTTCGGGATTGCCGATTGATGAGGCGTTGAATATTGCACGCGAACAGGCGACCGGGAAATTTAAAAAAATTATTACGAAGATCTCGCAGTCAGTCGAGGCGGGAACCTCGTTTTCTGAGTCGTTGCGCAAATTCCCCAAAGTTTTTTCGGGACTATTTGCCAGCGTCGTGTACGCGGGAGAGTCGTCGGGAACATTGGATAAGAACCTTGATATCATCGCTAATCAGTTGGAAAAGGAAAAAGAGCTGATGACCAAGGTCAAGGGCGCAATGTTATACCCATCGGTGATTTTGTCCGCTGTTTTTATCCTTGGGTTGGGGATGTCGTTTCTTGTGTTGCCCCAAATCACGCCGTTGCTCAAGGCGCTGAACGTTGACTTACCACTCACCACACGTATCTTGATTGGTTTTAGTGAGTATATCGCGCGGTATGGAATCGTGTTATTTGCGGGTATTATCGGCGGACTTATTTTTTTACTGTGGCTCGTGCGCCAGCAGTTTATGCATCCGATTACGCATAAACTCATTCTCAAGATGCCGATCGTAAAACATATTTCGCGCAATACGAACTTGGTTCGATTTTGCCGTACGATGGGGATCTTGTTGCGAAGTGGTCTTAATATCGATGAGGCGATCTTGATTACGCGCGATACGGTTGATAACTATTACTACAAGAAGGCGTTAGATTCAGTCTCATCACGTATTGCGATGGGTGTGACGGCGTCAGATGCGTTGCGCGATTACGATAAGCTTTTCCCGGTGCTGGTGACGCGTATGATTTCAATCGGTGAGGAATCAGGGGAGTTGGAAGAAGTGCTCTTTTACCTCGCTGATTTTTATGAAATTGAAGTTGACACGAAGACCAAGAGTTTATCAACTGCTCTTGAACCGATCTTATTGATTATCATCGGTATTGTTGTTGCCGGTTTTGCGCTTGCCATTATTACGCCAATCTATGAAGTTACCGGTAACATCTCCCCAAATCGCCGTTAGACGGTTTAAAAAAGCGCACTGCGGCGTTGCAGCCTGTGGTGCTCGACGCCGCACTGAGCGCGGCGTGCTTCGCGTGGTGCATCGTGGCTTTACCTCGCTTGAGCTCTTAATTGCCTTATCGTTGTTGATGCTGCTGGCTGTTGCCGCGACGCCGATTTATTCGAATTTTTATGTTGACACGCAACATCGTCAGTCGCAGGTGCAGATCGTGAGCGTGCTGCGATTGGCGCAGCAGTTTTCGCAGGGGCGCATGGAAGACAGTACCTATGGTGTGTATATCGATATTCAGCCGGGTGCGGATTCGCTCGTGTTGTATCAAGGTGATACGTATGCAACTCGTACGACTGCGTTTGATCGTATCTATGCGATTGATGAAGCCGTTGCATTGAGCACTACGTTCATGGGTAATGAAGTTCATTTTGACGCTCATGGCCTACCTTCAGAGAGTGGAATCATTACGTTGACGCATGCGACGCAAGGGATTCGAACCATTGCAATTAACGCGCTTGGACGCATTGATGAGTGAGTTTTATGAAACAACAGTTGCGCACAATGAAGATGCACGCAGGCCAGTCATTACTGGAGCTCATTTTTGCAATCGCGTTATTTGGCTTGCTTGCTGCTGCGATCGGTTCATACGCCCTGGGAGGCTTTGCGGGATTGCAGCAGTCACAGGATTTTTTTCAAGCTGAGCTCTTGGCGCAAGAGGGTATCGAGTCGGTGCAATCAATTGTTGACCGCGCGTGGAATGAGAGTGTCTATAACCAAAGTGCTGTTGCCGTCATCGGTAATCAATGGGTCTTTTCCGGTGAGGGTACGCAGGACGTCATTGGCAAATTTACGCGCACGATTACCTTTACTGATGTGTGTCGCGACAGTAATGACGAGCTGATCGCCTGCCCGGGAGGAACAATTGATCCGCACATGCAATTGGTGGAGGTAACGGTTTCATGGACGAACCAGGCAGGGGGGAGTAACACGGTCAGTGAAGTCGCGTATATCTCAAATTGGAACTCAAGCTACTGGACGCAAACGGATTGGTCTGGGGGTGCGGGGCAGACAACATGGTCAGACGCAAGTCGCTATGATTCTGATGATGGCAATGTCGACGTGACCACCCCGGGAACCGCGCAACTTGCAACATCAGGAGGTATAGCGCTTGAGCAGTTTGTGCCGGGTGGTGGGCAGTCGGTGACGCATACCTCTCGCAATGATTTTCAGGCAGGTACGCTCACGAATACACAAATTATCGGTAACGGGCCTGCTGCCAGTGTTTTTTTGGATGATTCAGTGAAGTGGGAAACCTATATTCCGACCGGAGATTCGATTGCTGCCAACATGATGCAAGATATTATGTTTCTCAACAGCAGCTTGGGGTACGCGGTGGGTCGTAATGGTAGTGTGATCCGCTGGGATGGATCTTCGTGGTCGGGTGTTGATGTTGGTAGTACGGAGTGGTTTGAAGCCGTATATGTACGCAGCTCAAGTGATGTGTGGATCGTTGGGCGTAATGGAATTATTGTGCACTGGAATGGTATTAATTGGCAGACGGTGCAGTCGGCGTATACACGAACACTCAACGATGTTTTTATGGTGAGTGCGACGGATGGCTGGATTGTAAGTGATCAGGGGGGCATTCAACGGTGGAATGGTGCGGTATGGCTGGCGGAACCTTCTCCGACAACGAGAAACCTACGAGGTCTTCATATGAACTCAAGTACTGATGGCTGGATTGTGGGCGACCAGGGGACGATTTTGCGGTGGAATGGAACAAGTTGGAGTTTTTTCACCTCTCCGACCACACGTAACTTGTTTGATGTTGAGTGTGTTGATCCATCGAATTGCTGGGCAGCCGGCGCACAAGGCACGATCCTGTATTTCAACGGGACGACTTGGGTGACGCAAACATCAACCGCTACGCGTGAATTTCACTCGGTATCGATGGTTTCTACGACCTTTGGTGTGATTGCCGGTGGTAACGGTGTGGGGCAAGGAGAGATTTATCAATGGGATGGTGTGTCGTGGACTGACGCGACGTCGGGAACGGTGAACGGTATTAATGGTGTTGATATGATCTCCACGACCAATGGACAGGCAGTCGGAGGTTTGCCGAACGAGTCATCGATTTTCAAATTCAATGGTACGTCATGGCTTGATATTACGGCGACATTAGCCAATCAAGATATTTTTGATATTGAGCTGGCATCCGCAACGAGCGGATGGGCAGTCGGTAAAGCGGGGCTGATCTATACGTTTGATGGAGTTGATTGGATTGCGTTTACCTCGCCCACGAATCGCGATCTGTATGCGGTTGACTGTGTCTCGACGACTGCCTGCTGGGCGGTTGGCGCGCAGGGAACCATTCTAAGATATGATGGGGTCTCATGGTCATCAGTTACATCGCCAACGTCGGTTGTATTACAAGGCATATCAATGGTCTCAGTGTCGGACGGTTGGGCAGTCGGAGCAAGTGGCACGATCATTCGCTGGAACGGTACTACATGGAGTACGGTAACGTCACCGATTGCTACGGAATTGATGGATGTTGATATGGTGACCGCGTCAAACGGATGGGCAGTTGGTGCGAGTGGCGCTATCATTCGGTGGAATGGGTCCGTCTGGTCATCGCAGACCTCGCCGACAGGAACGACGTTACGCGCGCTTGATATGGTTTCGGCGACTAACGGTTGGGCGGTTGGTGATGCTGGTATTATTGTTCGCTGGGATGGATCAACATGGAGCACTGCCACAAGTCCAACGGTCAATGGGTTAGAAGATGTACACTTTCTTGCCGCCAATGACGGCTGGGCAGTTGGTGTCGGTGGTACGCTGGTGCGCTGGGATGGTGTGTCGTGGGCTTTGGTGACCTCACCGACCGGACAGACGATGTTTACCGTCTTTATGGCTGATACTGATGACGTGTGGGCGGCGGGAACGCAGTCTATTATTATTCACTACACCACATTTTACGCATTTTCCGGCACATTCCTCTCGCCGGTGATTGATAGTGGGCAGCCATTGTCGTCATGGGATTTTATCTATTGGTTTGAAAATACAACCAACTCAAATGTTGATATTACGCTTGATACGCGGACTGGGAATAGCGCGACACCGGACGGTACGTGGTCGGCATTTGCTGGAAGTTATACGACGCCATCGGGAGAAACTATTATTTCACCGGACGCGCGGTATCTGCAGTATCGTGTAACCTTTACGACATCAGACCCACAATATAGCCCTGAGCTGCAAGAGGTGACGATTAACTTTAACAACCCGACGACAGAAAATTTGTACGCCGTTGATATGTACAGCACGAGCGTTGGATATGCGTCAGGTGATCAGGGAACCTTGGTGGCATATGATGGAACGTTATGGGATACGGAATCACCGCCGTCAATCCCCGCGCTGTACGGTATTGAGTTTTTTGACGGCGTGCAAGGATGGGCAGTTGGTGCTGGAGGTAATATCTTCAAACGATCCAACTCAGGGTGGTCTGCTCAGGCATCACCGACGGTTGAGACGTTGCACAATGTCTCAGTCGTGAATCTGTCAAATGTATGGGCCGTGGGGAATAACGGGA
>CAYRMM010000077.1:0-2215 GCA_964425425.1 uncultured Gammaproteobacteria bacterium
CACTCGAAGCGTCGCCGCGCACCATGACGCATCATCAGAAAGTTCATCTGCAGACGCGCCATACATCGGCAATGCATACATTTGTGCCAACATGTTGAGCGTCGTGCACATAAGCCGCAATGAGGTAAACTGACCAGGACCGGTCACTGCAACAACACCGGCAAGATCATGCAAACCCAAATCATGCGCCACAAGAAACTGGTCGACAAAAAAAAGAAGCTTTTCGGTAAGCTTATAGTCCCCTTCATGCACCTCACGCGCAATAACAGCCTCATGCGTGCATAAACGCAACGTTATCCGATGAGGCGCGCTGACATCAACACCTAGGAAATACCCCATACACCTTACATCGTTACTGTTTGATTGAAAATGTCATCAATCATGACGATTTTCTTCCCATCAATGATTGAATACAAAAATTTATCAGCGACATTACGGCGATACGTAAACTCGTCAAGATCCAAGAGCGTATAATTAATCTCTCGATTAAACTCTTTTTCATATTTTGCAATAGCGGCTCGTATCTTCTCTTTGCTCACCGTTCCCACAATCAAGATATCGGTCGGTACATCATGACGTCCAACAAAGCTCCCCGTCAGCACCAAGTAATTAATCTTGCCGCACTTCAACAACGCCTTGGAAAATTCCTGTTCAAGTACGAATTGTGTCTTTTGGATCATACTCTTGAGTTCAGGGTAGAGCGTAAAATCACTCAACACCTGATAGTATTTCATTTTTTGATGAGCCTCATCAGGACTGTCCACCTCCTGAATCAAACCTAACTCACGCAAGTTATCCAACTCACGACGAACCGCATTAATCTGCGCTCCAATGATGCGGGTTAATTCACGGACATAAAATGGCTGCTCCGGGTTGTTCAAAAAGAGCTGCAACAATTTAACGCGTGTTTGTGAACCAAATAGTTGTTCAAGCATGAACTCCTGTTAACAATTGACTTTATTCCTGACTACCTTTGTAGTATAATACTAATCATAAGTGAGCGTCAACCAAGCCTATGGCACCACGCGTCATGATCCAATGCGCACAGGTATTTATTCACTTTTTTTCGAATAAATCGCGCTCCACAACCAAGCTGTTTGTCAGCGAACCAACCCCCGCGATCGAAGAGCGCTTGGGGCGCATTTTTGGTATCATCGAAATCAACACCCCCAGCAGAGAAAACTCAAAGATCATTAATCAAGTCATTGCTGATATTGAGCACACCTATTACAGCTTCGCTGACGAATCAGAAACACTTGAAAGCGCATTTGAAAAAACACTCAAGCACGTCAACACCACCTTCGTTGACATCGTGACGAGCAGCACGACAACCCTCGTCGGCAACCTCAACGAGCACACGATGAAAGAGAAGATTAATCTCGTCATCGGCGTTATCAAAGACACCTCCGTCATCTTCACCTCGCTTAACACGGTCGGCGGCTTTTTACTCCATCGAACCAATCAGGACTATAAGACAATCCCTATCATCGAGAAAACTCCCGACGACACGACAGAAAGCACCAGCCTCTTCAATGCGGTTATCACCGGCGAGGTACAGCCTGATGACTACCTCCTCTTTTCAAACAATGACTTCTTAAACTTCATCTCAAAAGAGCGCTTCACCAAAACGATTACCTCGCTGCCACCACACAAAGCAGCTGATTATTTTAAGAACTCATTACTCCAACACGAAGGATTTAATTTTGCGGCAATCATCATCAAAGTTGCGCGCCCCGAATCTACTTCTCCGCACGCATCACGACCGCAATCGCTCACCTCAATCGACGAACTCAACGCACATGAATCCTCAACCGAGCGGCTACTCTCACCTTCATTGATCCCGAATCTACAGTCACTTATGCAACGTATTAAGGGCTCTTTCACATCATCCACGTCACATGCTCCCATTGCAGAAGCTCACGATACACAAGAACCGAACGACACACCCGTAGCACCCCCTCGCCCAACAAAGGCACCACGCCGCGAAGACCGCGCCCACGAGGTTGTGGCTCGCATTAAAACACACCTTACTTTAAATATCCGATGGAATGCCTTCCGTAACGCACTTAAATTACGTCTCAATAAAGCACGTCTCCAATTCGCTAAAATACCGAAAGCAAGTAAACTTTTAGTTGTAGGGGTACTTGTCTTTGGCTCGCTCTTTGCCTACAGTATCACCTTCTTGCGCCATTCAGACTTTCAATTTACCACACAA
>CAYRMM010000077.1:2268-4591 GCA_964425425.1 uncultured Gammaproteobacteria bacterium
GCCCTGCACTCACCCAGCTCAGCACGACACTTGACGAAGCAGAGGCAAAACTTATCGCGAGCGATAATGACGCCGCACGAACACTCCTCTCCCAGGTCGAAGAGGCACTTGGAACCCTCACCATCGACACCAGCACCGATCAAAACTACGCAACATCATTAACCGAACGCTTCGATAAACTGATCGCCAAACTTCGCAATATCACCCTCGTGCAGGATCCAACACTCCTGACAACGCTCACTGCGCAAACAACGGCACCATCATTACCAACCATCGTTCACCAACAAGATACCCTTATTGCGTTTGACGCCGCAAATAACACAATTACGCGCATCAACACGAGAACACGCGAACAAACCGTAATCAACGGTAGTTTTAACGGACGTATTGTCGCGGCAAATGCCGTTGGCGAACGCGTGCTGTTTGTCACTGACACAAACGAGCTGTATGAAATTAAAAATTCCGTCGTAACGCCAACACCAATTATCGTGCGCCCATCTGATACAATCATCGACTTTACCTTCTATAATGATTTTCTCTATGCACTGATTCCTTCAGCAGATCAGATCTACCGACATCCACAAGAAGGTCCTGGGTATGGATCCGGTATTACCTGGATCCAGGAATCGGGCATTGACCTTGAAAATGCGCAAGCAATCGGTATTGATACGCGCATCTGGGTTGCGCTAGCAGATGGAACGATCATGAAGCTTTTCAAAGGCGCTCGCCAAGCCTTCTCTCTTAACACGCTCGAACCCGCGCTCACCTCACTCACGCATATGATCAAGGATGAAGCGAGTACCTATCTGTATATCCTCGATTCAACAAACAGTCGCATCATTGTCGTCACAGATACAGGCGAGGTCATCACGCAATACTTCTCTCCAACGCTCACCAACATTACTTCCTTTGCTGTCGATGAAGCCGGTAAAGCACTCTACGTAGCCAACGGCAATGAACTCTATGCCATCATCATGTCACACCTCTAATTCATAATAATCGCCTATGTGGACAACCCCTTCCAAGAAATCGTCAGATGACGACGCATACGAACGTATGCGCGAGCAGATGCTTGAAAACAAACGACGAGAAGCAACGCTCAAAAAAGTGAAACTCACGCGAGAACTTGACGAAGCCAAGAAAAAAGGTGATCAGCGCGAAATTCAACGTATTACCAGAGAATTACAAAAAATGAAATTCTCTAAATAACAAAAGACCGCGCTCAGCGCGGTCTTTTGTATACTACACGTGCTTGTAATTATTTCAAGGTTACAACACCTCCTGCTTCAGCAATCTTAGCTTTGATTGCTTCCGCGTCTTCCTTCTTCACGCCTTCCTTGATCATTGCAGGAGCTCCGTCAACCATATCCTTCGCTTCCTTCAATCCAAGACCCGTGATTTCCTTCACGACCTTGATGACCGCAATTTTGTTGTCACCAGCGTTTGACAATTCTACGTCAAATTCAGTCTTTTCTTCTGCAGCAGCTGCAGCTGGTCCGGCTGCCATCATAGCAACAGGAGCGGCAGCAGAAACACCAAACTTCTTTTCCAAAACCTTTACCAATTCAGAAAGGTCCAAAACAGACATTGTTTCAATTTCCGCAACCAATTTTGCGAACTTTTCAGGAACAACTACTTCAGTTGTTTCCTCTACCTTGTTTTCTTCAGTCATAGTAGATGTATTATCGAATAATTATTGTTTTTGATCAGCAATTGCTGAAAGCGCCTGTACGAACTGGCGTTGTACTCCGCTGAGTACCCCCACCATTCCAGACAACGGCGAATTGAGCGATCCAACCAACTTGGCAAGCAATTCTTCCTTGCTTGGAAGATCTGCGAGTTGTGTAACTGACGCTTGGCCAATAAACACACCTTCCATGATACCTGCCAAAATATTGAATGATTCAACTTTTTGACTGGTTTCTTTTGCCAACTTCGCTGGCGCAACTTCATCTTTGTACCCCAGCAAGATACCAAGGTTACCATGCAGCTGCGAAACATCATATCCCTCAACACCCTGCTCTTGCACGGCTTTTGAGACTAATGTTTTCTTTGCTACCAAGTATTCGGCACCCGCTTCCTTTGCCTTGCGGCGTAATTCAGTCGCGGCTTCCACATTGATACCGGTATAATCAACAAAAACTGTTGTTTTTGCGTCAGCAAGCTTTGCTGCCAATACCGACAATGCTTCTTCTTTTTGTGCTCGAGTTTTTGCCATAGTATGGGTTAGTTACGAATATCAGATGATATTCACGCTTCGTGCGTATTTCACAGAAGCGTTGTTTGCACGATGCAAACAAAAAATCTCTGACAGATATACCAT
>CAYRMM010000078.1:0-4415 GCA_964425425.1 uncultured Gammaproteobacteria bacterium
TGAGCGACCAAAAGTACCACAAAAGTCGTTGGGGAGACAAAGTCTCGTGACGAAGGAAAACGATCCTACTCTATGGCACGGCGAGACAGGTTGTCTCCCCAAACCCCTCAGGGGGCTACCCATACTGGCTTCCTGACGGAAGCCACATGAAGGACAGATGCTTTCATAGGGGTGGGTTGACATTTTAGCGTAAATATGCTAAAATACGAACACTGCACGAATCGAACCTGAACCATTTCCGACCGGGAGGTCCTCATGATTCGCAATGTTCTGTATTACTCGATGCCGTTGTTCCTGTTGGCCATCGTTCTCCTCGGAGAGTCGATGGTCGACTTGGCGGCCAACTGGGCAAATGCCACGCCGTACGGCTGGGCCGTGCTGCTCATTGGCGCCATCGGCATGATTCCCGTCGCGATCGTCTGGGGCCAGTTTTTCGAACTGGAGTCCCGGCGGCGTGAGTGGCGTAAGTCGTTGGGGAACCCAACGGTTATCATCCCAACGGCCGCATCTTTCGCCTGCGGTAAGACGCAGGCACATCGGACACGTCCGGTGAAGAAGCTCTTCGTTTTTTACGGAGGGCTTTTTTCTTTTTGGACTGGATGATGGATCATAGTTAATGGTCAATGGGGGGTCTTTGCATCTTTAACCTTGCTCAAGTATGTTTTTTTGATAAACTATTGACCGCTTCTTTGCGAGCCCATAACTTGACAAATAGCAAAAAACCTGATATAAATATAATATTATCAACGTTCTTTCCAGGAGGTGTTACATGGGACCCATTGCCCTTGTCGGCGAAGCCGGCGGTATGCGCAATGTTTACGTCTCGGGCCTCTTGCGAGGTTTGGGACTGCCACCGCAGATGGTTGGGGCGGCCTATGCCGTCTCGTCTGCCGCGCCCACGCTTGCGTACTTCCTCAATGGTCAAGATGAGGAGGCCTATCGCACGTGGACGCGGCGACTCACCAAGCCGGAAGTTTTCTCGCTGATGCACCTGGTGCGTCTGCAGCGGCCGGCCAACCTTGATCAGGTGGTCGAGGAGATCTGCGCCGAACTTGACGTGGATCGCCTGCTGAGTGGTGCAACGCCGCTCACGGTGGGAATGGTCGACGCACAGTCGGCGGCGTGTGAGTATCTCACCTTGTCGCACGACAATTATGTGGAGGCCATCAAGGCGACCTGCGCCATTCCGGGCGTCGCCTCACCGGTCATGATCGATGGCCGTGCCAAGGTGGACGGTGCGCTGTTTGACCCGCTGCCCGTGTTGCGTGCCATTGCCGATGGTCACCGCACCATCGTGGTGGTGCCCAACAAGCCGCATGGCTTTGTGCCGGAGTTGCCGGGCGTGCTCATGGGTCGCATGTTGTTTGCGGGGATGCCGCAGCTGCGTGCCGCGCTGCCCAAGCGGATCGAGTATTATGCTGCCACCTGGCAGACGATGCTCAATCCGCCCGAAGGTGTGAACATCTTCGTGGCAGCGCCGGAGGCGATCGTGCCGGTGGATCGTTTCGAGCGTGACGCCGACGCGCTGTCTCGCGCCTATGACCAAGGCGTCGAGCGGGGCATTACCTTGCAGGGCGATCTTTTTTCCTGGCTACACCAGCTGGGGGTGGGGTATGCGTAAGCTGCCCCATTTTTTATACAAAAGGATAATGGTGTATGGTCAATGGGAAGATGATATAAAAGATGAAGAAATAAAAAGTAAACAAGAAGACCCTTTTTTTCTTTTTCTCCTTTTATATTTAACCTTTCAATTTTCCAACCGTGACCTTCAACCCTTCTTCCTACGCCGTAGCTCAAGCGTAGGCGGATAATCTTCTGTCTCCTATCTTTTGCTCACCCCATTGACTTTTTATTGACCTGTGATATACCAAAGAAGTCTCAAGGAGGAGGCAGATGAAGAAGCTTTTGGTGAGTGTGTTGTTTGTGCTGTTCATTCCGTTCTCATCGTTGGCGGCAATTACGCCGATTGAACGACAGATTCATTGTCGCACGCACAAAATCATCCAAGTGCTCGAAGTTGCGTCGTGGAAGGACGGTGTTCGTATCGAGCTTTCCGTGAAACACAAAGAAATTGTGTTGGAAGTCTTGCGTCCCGCACGAGGTTCGTACGTTGCAGTCGATAAGACGGCGACCACGTCCCGCACTATCTTCGAAGAAATGCATCCGGGTGTTCTTTCACAGATCAGTTCGTGGTGCCGAGCGGGTGAGCAAGCAGAGTTGGAGCATCTCGAGGTTTTTCAGGTCATGATACAGACCTTCCGCCTTTTGTATGTCTTCGAGTAATCACCATTCAAGAAGGTGTCGTGGCAATTCCACGACACCTTTTTTAATACTACGAATAATACTAATGCCACGAGTGTGGGATACTGATGCTATGAATATACGAATGGATACGAATAGGGATATTCAAAGGTTGATAATGTATACTTGATTATTAATATTGAATTATTAACCTTTAACCTTATCCCCCTTCCTATGCTATACTATACCCATGTTTGACTTTCTTCATACGTATACTCCTGATGCCATTGCGTTTGCGATTGGCGGATTTGAAGTTCGTTGGTATGGGTTGATGATTGGTCTTGGGATGATTGTCGCGGTAGCGGTGGTGCTTCGTTTGGCGCGCCGATACGAGCTTGATCGTGTGCACGTGTATGACTTTTTATTTTGGGCGTTGATTGCCGGCATTGTAGGTGCGCGTGTGTATTATGTGGTGTATGCGTGGGAGTATTATCGTGAGAATTTCTGGGAGGCTTTCGCGCTGTGGCATGGAGGACTGGCGATTCACGGGGTCTTGCTTGCGGGGCTTCTTGTTGTTATCGGCTATACGCGGCGTCATCAGCTCAAAACCTGGCAGTTTTTGGATATTATGGTCGTCGGTGTGGTGATTGGGCAGATGTTTGGTCGCTTGGGGAATTATTTTAATCAAGAGTTATTTGGCACACCAACGGATCTTCCGTGGGGGATTCCGATTGCACCCGGCATGCGCCCTGAGCAGTATGCTGGTGCAACGCATTTTCACCCGACATTTTTGTATGAGATTGCGTTGAACGCGATCGTGCTTGTAGTGCTGATGTTGCTTCATCGGCTTCGTCTCAAGGGACGACGCATCACTGACGGGACTATTGCGTTGAGCTACTTTATCGGGTATGGTTGTGTGAGATTTATCACTGAACTGTTGCGCGTTGACTTTACGCCTTTTGTCTTTGGCCTACGATGGGCACAATTGGTTTCCCTTGTGATTGTTATCGTCAGCACAATTCTTCTTATTCGACGTATTCGTGAGAGATCATGAAAACACCTATTATCGAGGTCAAAAATTTGGTCGTGAGCTATGGCAATACCCGCATTATTGACGGTGTGAGTTTTACGATTCACGAAGGTGAGCTCACGGCAATTTTAGGACCCAATGGATCAGGAAAGTCGACATTGCTCAAGGCGGTGATGGGATTGATTCCGGTTGCCTCAGGGACTGTTCGTGTTTTGGGTAGAGATGTTCATGAGGTCTTGCCGTCTATTGGGTATTTGCCGCAACGATTTTCTTTTGATCGTACGTTCCCGATGACCGTCCGAGAGTTTCTTGAACTTTCGCGGAGCGCAAAAACACCCAACAGCGCCATTGATGATGCGCTGGGTGAAGTTGGTATGAAGACGTTTGCTGATCGTTTGCTGGGGGAGCTATCAGGAGGGCAGTTGCAGCGTATTTTGATTGCGCGCGCTATTTTGAATAATCCTAAGATTTTGATTCTTGATGAACCGGAGGCAGGTATTGATGTGGAGGCGGAGCGCAACTTTTATGCGATGATTCAGCATCTTGACGAAGCACATGGCATTACGGTGATTTTCATCTCGCATGAAGTTGATCTGGTGTATGACTTTGCTGAGCAAGTGATCTGTCTCAACAAAGCGCTTGTGTGCCAAGGAGTGCCGCGCAAAGTGTTGACGCCCGAAATGCTGGAGAAGCTCTACGGTGGTGGACTGATGCATCATGAACATCATCATGATGAGCCCCATGGTGATCAGACGCATGATCTTGAGGATCATGAAGCCGGACATCACCGGAAACACAAAAACTAATAGTTAAAGATTAATTATTAATAATTAATTTCACTCCATGCTCCTCGAACTCATCCAACTGCCATTTGTCCAACGCGCCATTATTGCTGGTGTGTTGTTGGGGGTGTTGTACGCGGTGTTGGGTGTGCATGTAATTTTACGCAACATGGCATTTTGGGGTGATGGGATTGCGCACGCGTCGCTTGCTGGGATAGCATTAGCATTAATTGCGGGTTTCAGCCCCTTAATTATGGCGATTATCGTTGCAGTGATCTTCGCCATCGGAGTCTATTTCCTGGAGCGTCACACCTCGCTGTCCAATGATGCGTTAATTGGCGTGCTTTTTACCTCGTTTATGG